>JAAOZY010000280.1 GCA_012274205.1 Betaproteobacteria bacterium | reverse complement strand
TTGAAGGCGGTAGGTAACGGGGAAGTAGCTACGATTCAGCTACGTTCGCCAGAAAGGACAAGGGCCTAGGTTTCCCTAAGCCCTTGTTTGAATGGCGCGCCTGGCAGGATTCGAACCCACGACCCCTTGGTTCGTAGCCAAAGGGTGGATACCCTTATGCAACTTAATACAGTTTATCGTTACCCTCTTTTCCCTCTGTCACTTGACCCATTGAGTTTAACGGGCTAACATGAAACTTAACGGGATTTGTTAGCCCGTGTTAGCCCGGCGTTAGCCCGGCAACAACCAAGGGGTCACAATGGCAGCGCGGATCCGGTTCACAAAAACAGCTATTCCCGCCCTTCGATTGCCCAAAAAGGGCGCTCGGTCCGTCATCTACGACACCGAAGTTCCCAAGCTCGCGATACGCTTAACCGCGGCCGGCGCGCGCACCTTCTACGTGGTCAAGCGCGACGGCGCGGGCGTTTCATGGGTGAAGCTCGGCACCTTCCCCGATATGACGCCAGAGCAGGCAAGGAACGCCGCAGGGCGCGTCCTGGGGGACTTCGCCAAGGGTATCAACCCAGCGACGGCCAAGCGCGTGGAACGCGATAAGCAGACCCTTGGCGAAGCCTATGAGCAGTACCGTGTGCTGCACATCACCCCGCGCGGCATCAAGAGCGCTGCGGAAATTCACGCCCTATGGGAGCGCTGCCTGGGCACCATGCCCGACGCGCCGGCAAAGAAGCACGGCCGCAAGCGCGCGAAGCACCCCGCCGGCAAGGACTGGGCAAACCGCAAGCTCGACGCGATCGACAATGCTGCTGTTCGCGCCTTACACGCCGGCATCGGAAAAACTCACCGCACGATGGCGAACCGCGTGGTCGAGCTGCTGAGCAGCATCTACAACCGGGCAATCGAGGCGGGATACCGCGGCGGCAATCCCACGACCGGCATCAAGCCATACAAGGAAACGAAGCGCGACCGATTCATTCAGGGCGGCGAGCTGCCGCGATTCTTCACCGCCCTGGCCGAGGACACATCGGCGGACTTCAAGCACTTCGTCCTGCTTTCCCTGCTCACCGGCGCCAGGCGCAACAACGTGCTCGCGATGCGCTGGCAGGATGCCGATATCAAGGCCGCGACCTGGCGCATTCCTCAGACGAAGAACGATGAGCCGCAGGTAGTCGCACTGGTCCCCGAGGCCGTCGAACTGCTGCGCGAGCGCAAACCGCAGCATGAGGGTTTCGTATTCCCCGCCCCTTCCAAGGCCGGCTATATGACCCCGCCGAAAAAGCGATGGACGGCGCTGCTCAAACGGGCCGATGTCGCGGACCTGCACATACACGACCTGCGCCGCTCACTCGGAAGTTGGCAGGCGATATCCGGCGCATCGCTCGCGATCATCGGGAAAAGTCTCGGCCACAAGTCCGCGGACGCAACGATGATTTACGCGCGCCTGAGTCTCGACCCGGTGCGGGCATCGCTCAACACGGCGACAAGCGCGATGCTCGAGGCCGCGGGCGTGAAGAAGCCCGGCAAAGTGGTGAAACTGCGAAAGGGAGCGAAACGCGCGGCATAGGTTTTTACCGTACCCGGTGCGGTTCACCGGGAAAGCGGGCCAGCCAAGAGAATACAACTCAAGGCCGGCCCTAACTTCCACACTCACTTAAAGGACAAGTGAACATGAAAGCTTCAAAGAGTGTATCAAAAGCAGTGAATTGGAAACAGCCGACGCTAACGAACGAAGAGCGAATGTTCCTGCAGATGTACCGTCTGCTCGCGCGATGGGATCGGAATATTATTTTCATGGTCCTTGACTCTTTGACCGCTGGCACAAAGACGGACAAGACGGATAACTACTCCTGGGATCAAATCAGCGCGGGGCTTGGCCTGCCAAAGGCCAGGAAGGCGGTGCGCCATGTCTAAAGCAATTTCCAGCGAAACTTTGTTGCTGCGCATAGAAGACACCGCAAACATTGCCGACGACACGCTCAGGATTGCGCATAGCCTTGTTCGCAACGGCATAGGCGGCGACGGCTGCGATGTTGATGAACTGGTCGCCATATCATGCGTGCTTGACCGCGTGACCGCGCAAATTAGGCAGGCGAGCAAAATCGCAGGGGCCGAGCGGAAGGCGCAGGGCAACAAGGCAGGATAACGGCGCCGGCAGAGCAAGAAAATGAGCACGAGCACGAAGAAGAAGACCGGAACGCGGGCGCTCACCAAGGCCCGCGGGAAGGCCGCCAAGGTAACCGCCCAAAGAGGCCGAGGCCGCCCGAAAGATTCGCGACAGTGGCGAACATGGCTGCGCGCTACGATTGCAGATCGGCTCGCTCAACTTCCGGGCGTCAGCGTTATCATGGGCGCCCGAATCGCAATTGAGGTTACGCAGGAACTGAGCGCCGATAAGCGCCACTGGCGGGAATCTTCACCGGCTGCGGAGGGGCTTGTGCGGCGCGTGGTCTATCGGCTGCGGAAGGCGCCGCGTTTGGCCGTGATGCCGAGCCCAGGACTGATGCTGCAGGCATACAGCAAGCTGCACGATTCAATACACATGGCGGGCTTGGCGAAGGCCGCGTTAAAGAGTATCGACGAAGCGCGCAAGGCCGAGCAAGCCCTGGCTGCAGCGTGGTTCAAGACAAAATGAATTTCTGTCACACTCACTTTATTCCATAACGCCGCCCTTCCCTTTACGCTTGTCTCATACCGCAACCAGTGCGGCTTAATGAGGACAAGCAAATGCCGAATGCCACCGCTGAGAAAGACCTGCTGACAACGCCGGAAGCCGCCGAGCTGCTCGGCGTATCGCCGAAGACCCTTGAAGTCTGGCGCTGCACAAAGCGCTACCCGCTCGCATACGTGAAGATCGGCGCCGCTGTCCGTTACCAGAAGTCCGCGATACTGGCATTCATCGCGTCGCGCACCGTCGCCGCCTGAGGCGCGCCATGCCCGGAAACGACAACGCCCGGCTGGCACCGGGCGCTGGTGAAACAGGACTGAGCTACAAGCAGGATTCTACACCTGCTCGCTGCAAGCTCAAGGCGGGCCGCTAGATGGCGAACGGGCGCAGCCCAGGCAAGCGGCGCGACACCGGGCGCGATCCTGGCGGCTTTGTGGCGATACCGTTTTCCGTGCTCGATAGCGCCGCATACATGGGCCTGTCACCCATGGCCAAGGCGCTGCTGATCGAAGTCGCGAGGCAGTATCACCGCGACGACAACGGCCGGATGCTGCTTTCTCGGGCCTACCTGGGCGGGCGCGGCTGGTACTCTGCCGGCGCGATCCAGCAAGCCAAGGCAGAACTGATCGAGGCCGGGCTGATCCACGAAACCGTTAAGGGTTGCCGTCCGAACAAAGCGAGCTGGTACGCCTGCACCTGGCGCACGCTGGACAAGATCGAAGGCTACGACATGGACACCGAACGAGCATTCGAGCGTGGCGCGTATCGCAAGATACCGCCCAAGGAAAAGCGCCCGCCACCTTCCGCGCTGGTCAACGCCAAGCTGAAAAAAAACGCGGCCCTTATCCCGACACACGGAACAGAGAGCCCGCCTATAGTTCCGGTACACGGAACAGAGAGCGCCCCTACTGTTCCGGCACACGGAACTATCCGGCCCGCTTTTGACCCTCTCCCTGTTCCGGTACACGGACACCCTCTAGAAGTTACCATCTCCGGGGCTCTTGAATCATGCCTTGACCCTGCATCAAAGGGGGAAGACGCGGGCGCCCCGACCTGCAAGCACGCCGGCTGCTCGACCTTGACCCTCGGGCGCGACTACTGCCGGAAGCACCGACACCTTGAGAGTGCGGACGCGGAGGCGGCGCGATGAACAGACACGAAAAAATGCTCGCCGAGATTGAAGCGCGCGGATTGACAATTACGCGCCGCGGCCTGGCTTACTGGATTCGTGGTCCCGAAGTTGATGTGATTGTCGCTGACCTGGGAACGCTGACGCCTTCGGACCTGTATCCACCGCCACCGAGCAAGCGCGACCACGACCCGAGGGCGAAGCGATGAAACTGCAAGGGCTATCCGTCGCCTGGTTTCGCCGTGAGGATTGGCCGCGCTGGTGCGACATGGACCCGGACTTCCAACCGGACTATCAGCACTGGCTGCGACGAATGGAAGATGTGTACGCGCGCATCAAGGCGACCGGCGCACCCGTGGTCAAGGTGCTGATCGACCCGGACGAATTCCTTGCATGGAGCAACGCAACCGGCGCGGGCATCGGCACCCAGGCGCGCGCTAAGTTTGCCGCCTTGAAGGGGATGGCGCTTGATCGGGGCGACCGATGAGCGGGCACGCGCATCTTTACGACCGCCGATGGCGCCAACGTCGCGCCGACCAATTGCGGGCGCATCCCCTTTGTCGGCTTTGCATGGAGGTGCGCGGGCAAGCCAGTATCGCGACTGTCGCCGATCACATCACCCCGCACCGCGGCGACCCGGTGCTATTCGCCGGCCCGCTTCAATCCTTGTGCGCGCCATGTCATAACGGCGTGAAGCAATCGCTTGAGCAAGGCGGCGACGGGCTCATCCGAGGCAGCGATGCGCGCGGCAACCCGCTCGACCCGCGCCACCCTTGGAACAAGGGGCAGTGATGGGCGGGGGCGGTCTAAGTCCCTTGGGGGCGCGCAGCGTGAACCGGCGCTCCCGTTTCGAGCGTGAATCGCTTACAGAAAATCGAGGCCGAAAATGAGTAAAGCCCTATCTGCCCGGATTCCCGGACGGCGCCCGCAACCCCCGCGCAACCTGAACGCGGCGCAGGCGCGGATCTGGCGCAACGTGACGGCGACAAAGGCGGTGGGCGCATTTGACGCCGGATCGTTTCCGGTGCTGAGCGCGTACTGCGTGCTGTGTGCCACCTGGGAAGGCCTGCGGGAGCCGGACGCTGAGCCTGTATCCCTGCGGGAGCTGATGCAGCTCACCGGGCAGATAACGCGCCTGGCGACGGCGCTGC
>JAAOZY010000279.1 GCA_012274205.1 Betaproteobacteria bacterium | reverse complement strand
GGTGGCGGCGTACGACGGCCAGATCGGCCAGGCCGCCTATTCCGCGTCCAAGGGCGGGATCGTGGGCATGACGCTGCCGATCGCGCGCGATCTGTCGCGCTCGGGCATACGCGTGATGACCATCGCGCCGGGGATATTCGAAACGCCGATGCTGCTGGGCATGCCCAAGGAAACGCAGGACGCGCTTGGGAAGATGGTGCCGTTCCCGCCGCGTCTGGGGCGTCCGGCCGAATACGCGGCGCTGGCCGTGCACATCATCCAGAACGAAATGCTCAACGGCGAAGTGATCCGCCTCGACGGCGCGATCAGGATGGCCCCCAAGTAAGGCTCGGGGAACGCCGCGGCGGCTTACAACTGCTGCGGCTGCAACTGCTGCCGGAAGAGTTTTGCGCGGCGCACGTAGCCGTCGGCGATATTCTGCAGATTGGCGATTTCCGCCTGCGACAAGTCGCGCACCACCTTTGCTGGCGAGCCCAGCGCAAGCACTCCGTCAGGTATGGCCTTGCCCTCCGGGATCAGGGAGCCGGCGCCGATCAGGCTGTGCTTGCCGATCACCGCATGGTTGAGGATGACGCTGTTGATGCCGATCAGGCTGCCGTCGCCGACGCTGCAGCCGTGCAGCATGACCATGTGACCGATGGATACATTACGGCCCAGGGTGAGCCTGATGCCGGCATCGGTATGCAGCATCGAATTGTCCTGCACATTGCTGGCTTCGCCGATGGTGATCTGGTCGTTGTCGCCGCGGATGACGACGTTGTACCAGATACTGGCCCGGTCCTCGATCAGCACCGAGCCGATGACGCTGGCGTTATCGGCGATATACCAGTCCTTGCCCTGCACCTGCACCCGGCGCTCGCCGAGGGAATAGACGCTCATGGTTGATCCGGAAAAATGGTCGCGGAAATCATAACAGATGCGCCGGCCTGCTATCATTGCGGCCGCATATGAAGACCGACCAATCAGTATTCATCGACGTACGCGGCCTGCGCTACCACTGCCGCATCTGGGGCGAATCCGGCGCACCTAAACTGTTCATGCTGCACGGCTGGATGGATGTATCTGCCTCGTTCCAGTTCCTGGTCGATGCGCTGCGCGGGGAATGGCAGGTGATCGCACCGGACTGGCGCGGCTATGGCCAGTCCGCCTGGGGGCCGGCGGATTGCTACTGGTTTCCGGACTACATGGGCGACCTGGACCAGCTGTTGGCACAGTTCCAGCCGGAGGCGCCAGTCACCCTGGTTGGCCACAGCATGGGCGGCAATATCGCCAGCATGTACGCCGGCGTGCGGCCGGAGCGGGTGGCGCGCCTGGTCAACCTCGAAGGCTTCGGCATGAGCCGCAGCGAACCCGGCAAGGCGCCCGCGCGCTACGCCAAGTGGCTGTCCCAGCTCGGCGACAAGCCCGGATTTCGCGTCTACGCGGACTTCGCCGAACTGGCCGCGCGCATGCGCACCGGCAATCCGCGCCTGTCCGAGGCGCGCTCCCTGTTTCTGGCGCAGCACTGGGGTCGGCAGAACGCCGGCGGGCGCGTCGAGCTGCGCAGCGACCCGGCGCACAAGCTGATCAATCCGGTGGCCTATCAACTGGAGGAGGCGATGGCCTGCTGGCGCAATGTCGCCGCGCCGGTGCTGTGGATAGACGGGGCCGATTCCAAGACCATGGAACGCATGCGCATCAATGCCGGCGAGCACGAGGCGCGCATGGCCTGCTTCCGCAGCCTGAGCGCGCACACCATCGCCGACGCGGGGCATATGCTGCACCACGACCGGCCGGAGCAGCTGGCGCAGCTGATCGAAAGCTTCCTGCGCCAGAACCCCTAGAACCCGTTGCAAAATGAAATTTTGCAACGTCCAATATGGGGGAGTATGAGGGGAATTATCCCGTCATATTGAAACAGACCCCCAAGGCGCTGCCGCCGCGCCCGCAGCAGGGCGCCAGGGGCGGCATGTTAGAATGAGTACAGAATGCCGCGCCCGCTAAATTACGATCTGCACTGCCATTCCACGGCGTCCGACGGACTGCTCGCGCCGGCCGAATTGGTCGGCCGGGCTGCCGCAAACGGCGTGGATATTCTGGCACTTACCGACCATGACGAGATTTCCGGGCTGGCCGAGGCGCGCGCCCGCGCGGCCGAACTGCAGTTGCGTTTCGTCGACGGCGTCGAGGTGTCGATCAGCTGGGGCGGGATCACCGTCCATGTCGTCGGGCTGAATATCGATCCGGGCAATGCGCAGTTGCAGCAGGGCCTGCAGTCGATACGCGAAGGCCGCAAGGATCGCGCAAAAATGATGGCGGACGACCTGGCGCGCGCCGGCATTCCCGGCAGTCTGGAGGGCGCGTATACCTATGTGGACAACCCCAATCTGATCGGACGCACGCACTTTGCGCGCTTTCTTGTCGAAAAGCGCTATGTCCGCGACGTCAAGAGCGCATTCCAGCATTATCTGGTGCAGGGCAAGCCGGGCTATGTACCGCACCAATGGGCCACGCTGTCCGATGGCCTTTCGTATATCCGTGCCGGCGGCGGGCTCGCGGTGCTTGCGCACCCGGGACGCTACAAGCTGACGCGCGCCGAGATGCGCAAATTCCTGGCTGAGTTCAAGGATGGCGGCGGCGCCGGCATCGAGGTGGTCACCAGCAGCCACAGCACCGAGCAATATCTGGAGTACGCAATTCTGGCGAAGGAGTTCGGCTTGCTCGCGTCGCGCGGTTCGGATTTCCACGGACCGGGCGAATCGCGCGTGGACCTGGGCAAGCTGCCCGATCTGTCGCCGGATCTCAAGCCGGTCTGGCACGATTGGTGAGGAGCGCAGCGGACCGAAGCAGCGTCTCCAGCATACTTTCATCACCGGTTTCAAATGTCGCAGTATTTCGCCGTTCATCCAACCCATCCGCAGCCGCGCCTGATCGCGCAGGCGGCCGCGATCATTCGCGCCGGCGGCGTAATCGCCTATCCGACCGACTCCTGCTATGCCATCGGCTGCCGTATCGGTGACAAGGAAGCGATGCAGCGACTGCGCACAATCCGCAGGATCGACGACAAGCACCACCTGACGCTGACCTGCCGCGATCTGTCGGAAATTTCCGCCTACGCGCAAGTCGACAATGTGCAGTACCGCTTGCTTAAAAAACTCACTCCGGGCAGCTACACCTTCATTCTGCGTGCGAGCAAGGAAGTGCCGCGGCGCCTGCTGCACCCGCGGCGCAAAACCATAGGCGTGCGCGTGCCCGAGCATGCGGTGGCGCAGGCGCTGCTGGCACAACTGGGCGAGCCGCTGCTCTCGGCGACGCTGATCCTGCCGGGG
>JAAOZY010000278.1 GCA_012274205.1 Betaproteobacteria bacterium | reverse complement strand
TCGCGAAAACGCAGCGTCGGGTCGCCGATGATGCGCATGGTTTTCTTGCGCACGTCGGCGTAGCCGCCGTGGTAGTCGAGCACGGTCTCGTCGTGCGGATCGTAGTACAGCGCGTTGGCGGTGAAATCGCGGCGCGCCGCGTCCTGCACGCGCGTGCCGTAGACGTTGTCGCGCAGCAGACGTCCGTGCTCGTCGGCTTCCCCGCCTTCGCCGGCGCGGAAGGTGGACACTTCCACTGTTTCCGATCCAAACAGCACGTGCACCAGCTTGAAGCGCCGGCCGATCAGGTGCGAGCGGCGAAACAGCCGGTGCACCTCGTCCGGGTGCGCATCGGTGGCGACGTCGAAATCCTTGGGAACGACCCCGAGCAGCAGGTCGCGCACGGCGCCGCCGACGATGTAGGCGGAATGGCCATGCGCGCGCAGGATCTCGCATACCTTGAGCGCGCCGCGGCTGATGGAGCTGCGGACAATGCCATGCTTTTCGCGCGCATAGATTTTAGGCGCGGGCTCGGCGCCCATGTTGAACATGCGGCGGATGAATTTCTTGATCAAAATGCGGGAATAGTAAAGGGCTCGGAGCCGGTCTGCCGGCGGATTCGAATTTGCGTGGATAACAGCCTCCGCCTCGCCCCTGGCCTGGGGGATGCGGAGGCACGGCCACAATGGGCGGCATGATACCTCAAATTCGGCGTCTGCCTGCGGCGCGCGGGCCTAGTCGAGCGCGATGATCTCCCAGCCGCGCGCCAGCGCCGCCCGCCTCAGCGGCTGGTCCGGGCGGACCGCGATCGGACGCGTGACCCGCTCCAGCAGCGGCAGATCGTTGTGCGAATCGCTGTAGAAGCGCGAGCCGGTAAAATCCTCCCAGCGCCTGCCCAGTCCCGCGAGCCACTGCTCTACCCGGGCGACCTTGCCCTCGCGAAAGCAGGGTGTGCCGCTCACTTTGCCGGTGAATCGTCCGTCGACCTCCTCGGGCTCGGTGGCGACCAGATGCGCCACGCCGAATTCGCGCGCGATCGGCGCGGTGACAAAGGAATTGGTGGCGGTCACGATGGCGCACAGATGCCCATCGCGCAGGCTGTCACCGACCAGCCGGCGCGCGGCGCCCGAAATCAGCGGCAGGATTTTCTGCGCCATGAACAGCCCGCGCCAGGCATCGAGCTGGGCGCGCGGGTAACGCGCCAGCGGCGCCAGCTGGAAGTCGAGGAAGGCGTAGATGTCGAGCCGGCCGGCCTTGTACTGCTCGAAAAATTCCTCATTGCGCTGCTCGTAGCTGGCGCGTTCGAGCACCCCCTGGTCGATCAGGAATTGCGCCCATTCGTAATCGCTGTCGCCGGCGAGCAGGGTGTTGTCCAGATCGAACAGAACCAGTTCCAATGCGATTCCTTTTTTCGTTGTCTAAGTGCCCGTAACAAAAGCCATATTGTTACGGGCTTGCTTAGGGGAGCACGAGGGGACGTGTCCCCTCGTTTTGTTACAGCCATTCAGCGCCCCGCCGAGCTCAGGCGCGAGCGTCCCTGATCCATCCCAGGGCATCCCGCACCAGCGGCAGGGTGATCGGGCGTTTTTGTTCGAGCGAATGCCGGTCCAGCGCTTCGAGTATCGCAATCAGGCTCGCCATGTCGCGCGGTGCGTGCTGCAGCAGGTAGGCGAGGGCGTCCTCGGGCAGCGCGAGCGCGCGCGCGCGCGCCTGCGCGCGCAAGGCTGCGGCCTTCTCCTGGTCCGACAGCGGGTGCAGCTGGAACGCGAGGCCCCAGCCGAGCCGGCTGCGCAGGTCTTCGCGCAGTGCCAGTTGCGCCGGCGCGGCGTCGCCGCCCGCCACCAGGGCGCCGCTCGCGGTGCGCACCCGGTTGTACAGGTCGAACAGCGCCACCTGATCGCCTGCGCCCAGCCGCTGCACGTCGTCGATGGCGATCACGCCATCCCCGGGCGCTTCGGCGCCCGGCAGCTTGTCGAGATAGAGGGCCTGGCGCCCGCTCGTCGCCTGCACCAGGCCGCGCAGCAGGTGCGTGCGGCCGCTGCCGGGCGCGCCCCACAGATAGACGAAGCGCTCGCCCGGCGCGCCGGCGGCGATATCGCGCAGGGCCTGCAGCGCTGCGGCATTGCGCCCGGCAACGAAGTTGTCCAGCGTGGGCGCGGGCGGCGGCGCAAGCTGCAGCAGAAGTTGCTGCATCATTTGCCGTAAAGGCTGCTGTTGCGATACTGGGTGCCCAGATGGCGCAAGCCCACCAGCAGGGCGGCGCTCGCGGGCAGCGCCAGCAGCACGCCGAAGAAGCCGAAGAGCTGACCGAAGGCGAGCAAGGCGAAGATTACGGCCACCGGATGCAGCCCGATACGCTTGCCTACGAGCAGCGGCGTCACCAGCATGCTTTCCAGGGCGTGGCCGATGCCGATCACGATCCAGATGGGGATGAGGCCGCCGAGGCTGCCGAACTGCATCAGCGCGGCCAGGGTCGCGAGCGTGAGGCCGGTAAGCATGCCGATATAGGGGATGAACACCAGCATGCCGGCAATGATGCCTATCGGCAGCGCGAATTGCAGCCCGGCCAGCCACAGTCCGAACACGTAGAGCACGCTCATCAGCAGCATCACCGCAATCTGCCCGCGCAGGAACTCGGCCAGCACCGCATCGATCTCGCTGGCCATGCGGGTAATCCGCGGATGCCAGCGCCGCGGCAGCAGGCCTTCGATGCGCGCGAGCAGCAGGTTCCAGTCACGCAGCAGATAGAACAGCACCACCGGCACCAGCAGCAGATTGACCACGAAGCCGAGCACAGCGAGCCCGCCGATGCGAAGCGACGCGAGCAGCTTCATGCCCAGCCCATCGGCGCCCTGCAGGCTTTCGCTCGCAAGGTTCCTGAGCGCGGCGGGGTCTAACTGCAGCTCGACGCCGAACCGTTGCCTGAGCCAGGGCAGCAGGTGGTCGTTGACTTGCACCAGAAACGCCGGCAGGCGCTCCCACAGCAGGCGCATTTCCTTGATGAACAGCGGCAGCAGGATCAGCAGCAGCAGCACGAGGATGCCGACAAGGGCGAGCAGCACGATGACCGCGCCCAGGGCGCGCGGCACCCGGTGGCGCGCGAGCCAGCTGACCGCCGGGTTGCTGATGTAGGCGAGGATGGCGGCAAACAGGAAAGGCGCCAGTATCGGGCTGAGGAAATACAGCAGTGCGACCAGCACCGCGGCGGGGATGAACCACCACAGATTGTTCGGCTCAGCCAGGATTTTGGGCGTCATTTCGAGTAAACTTTGCGCTGCAAAGCCCGAAACTGTAGCCGCAACCCGGGAAACTTACAAATCTTGAATACCCCCCAGGAAAAATCCCTGTCCTATCGCGACGCCGGCGTGGACATAGACGCCGGCGACGCGCTGGTCGAGGCGATCAAGCCTTACGCCAGGCGCACCCTGCGCCCCGAGGTGCTGACCGGAATCGGCGGCTTCGGCGCGCTGGTGGAAATTTCGAAGAAATACCGCGAGCCGGTGCTGGTTGCGGGCACCGACGGCGTGGGCACCAAGCTCAAGCTCGCGTTCCAGCTTAAACGCCATGACACGGTGGGCATCGACCTGGTGGCGATGAGCGTCAACGACGTGCTGGTGCAGGGCGCCGAGCCGCTGTTTTTCCTCGACTACTTCGCCTGCGGCAAGCTCGAACTCGCCAGCGCCACCGAGGTGATCAAGGGCGTCGCGCGCGGCTGCGAACTGGCGGGCTGCGCGCTGATCGGCGGCGAGACTGCGGAAATGCCGGGCATGTACCCGGCCGGCGAATACGATCTTGCCGGCTTCGCCGTCGGCGTGGTGGAGAAAAGCGCGATCATCGACGGCCGGCACATTGCCGCGGGCGACGCGGTGCTCGGATTGGCGTCGAGCGGCGCGCATTCCAACGGCTATTCGCTGATCCGCAGCATCATCGAACGCGCGAAGCCCGACTTGAGCGCGGATTTCCATGGCCGGCCGCTGGCCGACGTGCTGCTCGAACCGACGCGCATCTATGTCAAACCGCTGCTGGCGCTGATGCGCAGCATCAACATCAAGGGCCTGGCGCATATCACCGGCGGCGGCCTGGTCGAGAACATCCCGCGCGCGCTGCCCGAGGGCGTCGCCGCGGTGCTGCAGAAGTCCGCCTGGCCGATGCCGCCGCTATTCCACTGGCTGCAGCAGCATGGCGGCGTGGCAGAGGCAGAAATGCACCGCGTGTTCAACTGCGGCATCGGCATGACCCTGATCGTGGCCGAAGCGGACGCGGACGCCGCCCTGCGCCTGCTCGCCGAGGCCGGCGAACGCGCCTATCGCATCGGCCGCATCGAGGCGCGGGCAGACGGACAGGCGCAGACCGTAGTGGTCTAGGCGAAGGTTTCGTTCCGCATCGCGAGGGCGTCGCACTGGCATTTGGCGGCTGCGGCGCAGGGGGCAAGCGCGCGGAACTTGTGCTAGATTGGACGCGTGGCATAGCCGCTCCGGGGCCCAATGACGGCAGTGACAGCAGCAGACTGCAGCCTATCGCGCAAATTGCTTTGCCTTGCGGCCGCTTGCGCCTGGGCCGGATGCGCGGTCGCCGGCCCGCTGGCGCCGGTGGTCAGCGCCGGCAGCGCGAGCTACAACCCGGCGACGCTCACCGTCACCAGCACCAGCGCGCGCACCCAGATCAACTGGCCCGGCTTCCATGTCGGCGCGGGCGAAGTGGTGAAGTTCATCCAGCCCAGTGCGCAAAGCGTCGTGGTCAATCAGGTATTCGATCCGCAGTCGCTCAACAATCTGGGCGCCGTCAGTTCCAATGGCAGCGTGTATTTCCTCAGCGACGGCAGGGTCAGCGGCACGGGCGTGAACCTGAATCTGGCCGGTGCCATCAGCACTTCGCTGCGCCTGCCGCACATGGCGCTTGCGTCGGAGCGCGCGTCGCATCCGGACCGGCCTGCGCAGTTGACTGCGCTCGCCGGGGGCAGCATCTACGTCATCGGCGAGGACGCGCAGGCGCTCTCGAGCGCCGGCGGAGACGTATTGCTGAACCCGGGCAGGACGGTGGAGCTTGCGCATGCGGCCATGTTGAATCTGCGCGTGCTGCTTACCGCGCCCGACACCGAGGCGATCAATCTGAGCCGTCTGGTCGGGGCCGGGCGCGAAACCGGCATTTTTGCAGGACTGTTCCGCGTGCCTGCCGCGGCGCGCCGGTCGACCCAGCGCGACGCGCCGCCTGTAATGAGCGCCGCGGCGGATGCGCGCGAGAGCGCCGAAGTGCAGCGCTTCTACCGCTATGCCTTGCTCTACGCGCAGATGCAGCGCGAATCGCAGCGGCATGCGGCCGGCTTGATGCAGGTGGCGGCGGCGCCGGGCGGCCGCCTGTTGCTTGCCTCGGCGAAGTCGCGGCCGAGCCTGCTGCCGCGGGACATCGAGATCGGCGCGCCCGCCGCGCGTGCGCGCGCAGCCGACACGCAAACCGCTGTCGTGCCGAAGTCTGCCGCGCCGGTCCTGGCCGCGGCGACGCTGGAACCGCAGGCGGTCGCGCTGGCGACGCAGTCCGAAGGGCAAGCCGGGCTTGCGTCGCTGCTTGCGCAGGCGCCGCGCGTGCCGGCCGCTGAAATGGTGGCGACGCTGGAGCCCCAGCCGATTCCGGCGGTGGTCGCAACTGAACAGGAACCCGGGCGCGCACTGCCGGCCGCGCTGGCGGAAGCGGGGCCGGCCATTGCGGTGGTGGCGACACTGGAGCCGCTGCCGCTCGAGCTGCACGCGGCGCGGGAATCCGGGGAGCTGCATGCGCTCGCGCGCGAACTTGCCGTCGCGCCGCAGCCGATTGCGGCGCGGCCGGTGCAAGTGGCGCAGCTGCAGGCCGAACCGGCGCGACACGGGGATCACGTGCCGCAGCCCGCGCCCACGGTGATCGTGGTGGCGCTGTCGCAGCATGCGGCGGCACCCGCCCCCGCAGCGGACGCCGAAGTGAAAGAGATACGCATCGAGCGCAGGGCGCCGCGTTATTTCACCGACTTCCGCGGCGCCATGTTCTTCATGTAGCAGGACGCGCGGCTGCGGCCGTGCCACTGCGTGCCGTGCCGATTCCACGCTCTCGCGGTTTTGTGCAGGCCGCCGGCCTGGGCCGGATATCCTGGCGCCAGAGCCGCGGGTGGTAGAATTTCCCCGACCCCTCATTTCACCCCTGGCGTCCACGCCCTCGTTCCCTTGCGCGCGAACCGCAAATTCAAGCTCACCGACGGCGCCGCAGGCAGCGTAGCGGCCGCGGGCAGCGGATTCAGGATCTTTCCCTTGGGCGATTCGGCGGTATTGGCCGAATTCGGCACCAGCCTGGACCTCGAGGTGAACGCGCGGCTGCAACAGCTTGCCGAGGCGCTGCGCGCCAGGGATGTGCCCTGGATAGGCGATATCGTTCCTGCGCTCGGTTCGCTCGCGCTGCACATCGATCATGCGCGCGCGCCGGCGGGACTTGATCCTGTGGCCGCCGCCGCACGCCTGCTGGAGGAATGCCTGCACGGCGGGCTGCGCGCGCGGCGCGCACGCGCATCCCTGCTCGAGGTCCCGGTGTGCTACGAGGCGGATTTCGCCCCGGACCTGCAGGAAGTGGCGGCGCAGGTGAAGCTTTCGGCGGCGGAGCTCGTGCGCCGCCATGCCGGCCCGGAGCACCGCGTGCTGATGATGGGCTTCGCGCCGGGGCAGCCGTATATCGGCGGCCTCGACGCCAGGCTGGCGGGGCCGCGGCGCGCGAGCCCGCGCACGCTCGTGCCCGCCGGTTCGATCGCGATCGCCAACGCGCAGACCGCCGTCTACCCGTTCGAGATCTCGGGCGGCTGGAATGTGA
>JAAOZY010000046.1 GCA_012274205.1 Betaproteobacteria bacterium | reverse complement strand
GGGCATCACCATGGCGGTGCTCAACGGCTCGATCGCAAACGTGGCACTGCCCACCATCGCCGGGGATTTGCACGCCACACCCGCCGATTCCATCTGGGTGGTGAACGCGTACCAGCTGGTTATCACGATACTCATGCTGCCGCTCGCTTCGCTGGGAGAGATCATCGGCTATCGCCGCGTCTACCGCGCCGGACTCGTGGTGTTCACCCTGGCCTCGCTCGCCTGTTCGCTGTCAAATTCGCTGCTGATGCTGAGTGCGGCGCGGGTGCTGCAGGGTGTGGGCGCAGCGGGCATGCTCAGCGTCAACGGCGCGCTGGTGCGCTTCATCTATCCCTCTGGCCTGCTTGGCCGTGGCATCGGCATCAACGCTTTTGTCGTGGCGGTCTCGGCGGCAGCCGGTCCGACTATCGCCGCGGGAATCTTATCGGTCGCTTCCTGGCCCTGGCTTTTCGCGGTCAACGTGCCGATCGGGATCGCGACTATGGTGGCGGCGCGCATGCTGCCGCGCACGCCGCGCTCGGAGCGTCGCTTCGACATATCGAGCGCGCTGCTGAACGCGTTGTTCTTCGGCTTGTTGATCATCGCCATCGACAGCATCGGTCACGGCGGACGCCCGTTGTACGCGGCGTTCGCATTTGTCGGCGCCGCGCTCTCCGGCGTGGCGCTGGTCAAGCGCCAGCTGCCCCAGGCTTCTCCGCTGCTCCCGGTCGATTTGCTGCGCATCCCCCTTTTCGCGCTGTCGATCGCCACCTCCGTTTGCTCCTTTGCGGCGCAGATGCTGGCCTACGTTTCGATACCGTTTTATTTTCAGTACATGCTGCATCGCAGCGGCGTGGAGACCGGGCTGCTGATGACACCCTGGCCGCTCGCCGCGGCGGTAGCGGCGCCCATAGCCGGAAGGCTCGCCGACCGGCATTCGGCCGGCATATTGGGCGCGCTCGGACTGGTCCTGTTCGCCACTGGACTCGGCCTGCTTGCGCTGCTCCCGGCGCATCCGGGCAATGCCGACATCGTCTGGCGCATGATGTTGTGCGGCGCTGGCTTCGGCCTGTTCCAGTCCCCCAACAACCGCGCCATCATGACCTCGGCGCCGCGCAATCGCAGCGGCGGGGCGAGCGGCATGCTGGGCACCGCGCGCCTGCTCGGCCAGACTGTAGGCGCCGTGCTGGCAGCATTGATGTTCAACCTGTTCGCCGCAGGCGCATCGGTCTGGTCGCTTGGGCTTGCGGCCGGCATTTCGCTCATCGCCGCTGCAGTAAGTTACGCGCGTCCTGTCAATACTTCGGTCAAGCAGAGTTAGCTCGTCGGCGCAGCCAGACTCGCCCAGGTCGTCGCGTATGCCGACCCTGACAGAACGGCTTCCCAACGTGCAGAACGCGACGCACCGCCAGTACCCACAGCTGTGCCCAGATCTTCACTCTCACTCGATCATCAACGGCATGCTTAAACCATTGTCCCAGACAGACGTCTATTCTGTGAGTGGCATCTTTACCGTCAGATTTGCCGTCAATCACATCTGATCGCCGCATATATCTTTGCGCACCTTGTTCCGAAAAGACCTGTCGGCGACGCCAGGCGGCACCACAGCGGGACCTGCCGCAGAACACAGCGTCGCGTCATCGGGCGAAGTCACCCGGATATTCGCCAACACCATCCGCAGCGGCGCGCTGGCGCCGGAAGGCGTCCGCTACGTCGGACAGCTTGTCGCGTAGCGCACGGGTCTGCCGCAACCGAAAGCGGAGAAACGCTTGACCGAAACGTATGCGCGTCTGCAAACTCACCTGCGCGAGGCGCAGGCAGCGGCCAAAACCGCCGCTGACAATGCGCGCAAGGCTTGACGCTGTTGCTGGGACAGGCGCCCTGCCGCCGCGATTTAGGCATTTGTATCGCCCGGCGTTCGCCAAGTCGCGAGACCGAATGTGTGTCATCGAACAGACCGCAGGTTCTGCGGTGCCTATCATCATTTCATCGGACGCTTGTTTGTGGACCCCACTCGCGGGAAGCGTTCTGATTCGATTCACAACCCCGAGCTAGCGCACCGCAAATTTTTGCGGTGCGGATCGTTTACCGACACACGGAGAGCACAATGGCACAAGCGAAAACCGCGTCCGCACCGGGCGCGAAGGATGCGATCTCGATCCTTACCGAGGATCACAAGAAAGTGAAGAAGATGTTCACGGATTTCGAAAAGCTGATGAAATCCGAGAACAAAGAAGAGCAAAAGGGCGCCCTCGTCGAGAAGATCTGCGAGGAACTCACCGTCCATACCCAGATTGAGGAAGAGATCTTCTATCCCGCAGTTCGCGCGGCGATCGGCGACGACGACTTGATGGACGAGGCGGACGTGGAGCACGCCGGTGCGAAAGAACTGAGTGCGCAACTTGGGAAGATGGAGCCGGGTGACGATCACTACGACGCCAAGGTGACCGTGCTCGGCGAAAGCGTCGACCACCATATCGAGGAAGAGCAGGACGAGATGTTCGCCAAAGCGAAAAAGGCCAAGCTCGATCTCGCCGCCTTGGGCGCAAAAATGCTCGAACGCAAGCGGGAATTGCAAGCTGGCGGTGGAGTCTCCGTCGCGAAGAAGAAGCTCATCCCGGCATAGCGGCAGCGCTTGCGTGCGTTGGCGCACCGACCGTCAATCCGCCGCTATGCATGATTGTCGCGAGTCGCAGGTTGTTCAGCGGCGCGCGTCGGATAGCGGCGGATCCGACATATTCGTAACCATTAAAGGACAGAAAACATGACTACTACCACCAACAAGGAACTGGACAAGG
>JAAOZY010000277.1 GCA_012274205.1 Betaproteobacteria bacterium | reverse complement strand
GTGCGCGGCATATTTTCGGCTTCGCAGATCGCGCGCCAGCTCGGGATTGCGATCCAGACCACCGAGGTCGCACAGACATTTGCCGAAATCGGGGCGGCGCTGGGGCGCTGAGGCAGTTCCTGATGCGGTCCTAGACAATGCCCGCCGCATAACGTGGTTGACACTGCCAGACAGGCGTTTTATACTTATTCTAATATTTGGAATTTAGTTACTACATTCTATATATTTTTGATTTTTCAAGTTAATATTAAATAGTTTGACAATTCGCAAGACGCCGAACTGGAAACTTCGGTAGCTTGTTTTTTTCCCGATGTTGTTCTCAATTGGAGGAACCATGAAACTCAAAGGCTCGAAAACCGAGGAAAATCTGAAGGCCGCGTTCGCAGGGGAATCCCAGGCCAACCGCCGCTACCTGTACTTCGCAAACAAGGCGGACATCGAAGGCCAGAACGACGTCGCCGCGCTGTTCCGCTCGACCGCAGAGGGCGAGACCGGGCACGCGCATGGCCACCTGGAATACCTGGAGCAGGTTGGCGATCCTGCGACTGGGCTGCCGATCGGCAGCAGCCGCCAAAACCTGACCGCTGCCGTCGCCGGGGAAACGCACGAATACACGGACATGTATCCGGGTATGGCCAAGGGTGCGCGCGACGAGGGATTCGAGGAAATTGCCGATTGGTTCCAGACGCTGGCCAAGGCCGAACGCTCGCACGCGAACCGCTTCCAGAAGGCGCTGGACGCTCTGAGCGAATAGTACTCAGGCTTGGGGAATGGGCGGGCGGGGGAAGGGTTTCCCGCTCGAGCCCGTTGCCCCTGCTTTAACCATTATCTGAATTGTTACCGACAAGATGACCGTGCGCGAAGGCAGCCTCGAAGCGCCGACCCGGCACCCGATCGAATGGAAGTCGCCGGATTTCTACGACGAGGCCAAGCTTAACGCAGAGTTGCACCGCGTCTATGATATCTGCCACGGCTGTCGCCGCTGCGTCAGTCTGTGCACCGCCTTTCCTACGCTGTTTGACCTGGTCGACGAAAGCAAGACCGGCGAGGTCGACGGCGTGGACGTCGCCGATTTTGGCAAGGTCGTGGACCAATGTTATTTGTGCGACCTGTGCTACATGACCAAGTGTCCTTATGTGCCGCCGCACCAGTGGAATGTCGATTATCCGCACCTGATGCTGCGCGCCAAGGCGGTCAAATTCAAGAAGGGTGAAGTGCGTTTTCGTGACCGACTGCTTTCCTCCACCGATGCGATCGGCAAACTCGCAGCGATACCCGTGGTGGCGCAGACGGTCAATGCAGTGAATGGCAATGGCGCGGCGCGCGCGCTGATGCAGAAGGTCATCGGCGTGCACCAGGAACGCAAGCTGCCGCCCTATAGTCCCTCGCGTTTTCGCAGCGGGGCACCGGCAAGCCCGGCATTTGCCGTGAAAGACGGCGCACGCACGCCCGGCAAGGTCGCCATATTTGCGACCTGCTACGTGAACTACAATGAGCCCGGCATAGGCTACGACCTGATCAAGCTGCTGGAACATAACGCAATTCCCTATGTGCTCGTCGAAAAAGAGGCCTGTTGCGGCATGCCCAAGCTGGAACTCGGCGATCTGGAGAGTGTCGAACGGCTTAAGCAGACGAACATTCCATCACTGGTCCGGCTAGCGCGCGAAGGCTACGCCGTCCTTACGGCCGTGCCTTCGTGCACGCTGATGTTCAAATCGGAATTGCCTCTGCTGTTTCCCGATGATGCAGACGTGAAGCTTGTATCCGAAGCGATGTTCGATCCGTTCGAATACCTGATGCTGCGCCACAAAGACGGATTGCTCAAGACGGATTTCAAGCAGGGTTTGGGCAAGGTCTCCTACCATATTCCCTGTCATTCGCGGGTGCAGAATCTGGGACAGAAAACGCGCGAGGCGCTGCAACTGGTGCCGCAGACCTCGGTCAATACAGTGGAGCGCTGCTCCGGCCACGATGGCACCTGGGGTGTGAAGTCGGAGTATTTTGCCAATTCAATGAAGATCGGCCGGCCGGTGTTCAAGGCCATGGCGGAGAGCGACCCGGATTACATCAGTTCGGATTGCGCCATTGCCGCGCGCCACATCCAGCAGGGAATGGGTGAAACCAGAGCGCAAAGGCAACACCCGCTTACTTTGATGCGCATTGCCTACGGACTATAGGAACATGACTGCAATAGAGAAGGCCAAGCACACGATTGCCAGAGACAGCCTGCTCAGCCTGGAGGCCTACGCGCGCCAGCGCCAGGAATTCCGCGCCAAGGTGATGGCGCACAAGCGTAACCGCACGGTGCATCTGGGTGCGCATGTCACGCTTATTTTCGAGGACGAGCTGACCATCCGCTACCAGGTCCAGGAAATGCTGCGCATTGAGCGCACCTTCGAGGAGCAGGGCATACAGGACGAGCTCGACGCCTACAACCCGCTGATTCCGGACGGGCGCAATTTCAAGGCAACCATGATGATCGAGTACGCCGATGCCGAAGAGCGCAAGCACGCGCTTGCGCAACTCAGGGGGGTAGAGGACCGGGTCTGGGTCCAGGTCGAAGGCTGCCCCCGCGTCTACGCAATTGCGGATGAGGACCTTGAGCGCTCGAACGAGGAAAAGACCTCGGCCGTGCACTTCCTGCGCTTTGACCTGGGCGAAGAGATGGTGAGGGCGCTGAAATACGGAGTCGGCCTCGGACTGGGCGTGGATCATCCGAATTACCAGGCCGAGATCGGCGCGGTCGCGCCGGATGTGCGAGTGTCGCTCGCGCGAGACCTGGACTGAAGCATGCGCGCGCGGCTGGCGCTGGCGCTTGCGCTGATGTTGCCGCTGGCGGCTACGTCACAGACTTTCGGTTTCGGCGCCAGCCGGGCTGAACGTGACAGCGGCAGCGACGCCAAAGTGCCGCTCCCGCAATATCCGAAGCCCGAGAATTACCTGCCGTTTGAGGTGAGCGCAACCACGCCATTTGAATTTTTTGTCGACGCCAAATCGATCAATGTAGGCCAGGATGGCGTGGTGTGGTATACCTTGGTCGCAAAGAGTGCGGACGGAGCGCTGAACGTGAGCTTTGAGGGCATGCGCTGTCCGGACGCTCAATTCCGCGTCTACGCGATTGGCAACGCCGGCAAGAGTTGGGCTGAAATTCGCGATTCCAATTGGGCGCGGATCCGCAACGAGCCGCGCAACGGGCAACGCGCGGTGCTGTTCAATGACTACTTCTGCCCCTCGAGCGGCGATATCGCGACTGCCGAGGAAGGCGTTCAGGCGCTCAAGAATGGCGGCAATCCACGCGCCAAAATCCACGGGTACTGATTGCCCCGGGATATTTGTCAGCGCCGTTTGCTGCGCGAAAGTTAGCGTGCGCGGCAATCAGATTCCGCAACAGCAGAACCAGGTTGTGGCTGAGGCCGCCGCTACGCGGCTTAACGTTCGCTGCGCGAACATTAGCCTGCGCCGCAATCTGGTTCTGCTACAGCAAAACCAGATTGTCCCGATGTATCAGTTCCGGTTCGGCGATATAGCCTAATATGGCCATGATCTGGCCGCTGGGCTTGCCCACGATGCGGCGCGCCTCGTTGGCGCCGTAATTGACCAGCCCGCGCGCGATTTCCCTTCCTTCTGGCGAGACGCAGGCAACTACGGCGCCGCGCTCGAAAGCGCCTTCGACGCCTTTGACGCCGATCGGAAGCAGGCTCTTGCCCTCGCTGACGAGCGCGCGCATCGCGCCCGAATCCAGCATCAGCCTGCCGTTGACCTGCAAATGGTCGGCCAGCCATTGTTTGCGCGCGGCGATCGGCATGGTTTCGGCGCTCAGGTGCGTGCCTATGGCTTCGCCTTGCGCCAGGCGCAGCAGTACCTCCGGCTCGAGCCCGGACGCGATAATGGTATGCGCGCCGGAGCGCGCAGCCCGCTTGGCGGCCAGCACCTTGGTCAGCATGCCGCCTTTGGCGATCTGGCTGCCGGCTTTTCCGCACATGCGCTCGAGCTCCGGCGCGCCGGCTTTGGCGTTTTGCACCAGCTCCGCCGATGCGTCCTCGCGCGGATCGCGCGTGTACAGGCCGGCCTGGTCGGTGAGGATCACCAGGCAATCGGCCTCAATCAGGTTGGTGACCAGCGCACCGAGCGTGTCGTTGTCGCCAAACTTGATCTCGTCGGTGACCACGGTGTCGTTTTCATTGATGATCGGTATGACGCCGAGCGCAAGCAGCGTGCGCAGCGTCGAGCGGGCGTTGAGATAGCGCTGGCGGTCCGCGAGGTCGGCGTGCGTCAGCAGCACCTGCGCGGTATGCAGGCCGTGCTCGCGAAAGGAGCTCTCGTACACCTGCACCAGCCCCATCTGGCCCACCGCGGCGGCCGCCTGCAGCTCGTGCATCGCCTGCGGGCGCCGCGTCCATCCGAGCCGCTGCATGCCCTCGGCAATCGCGCCGCTCGATACCAGCACGACCTCTTTGCCGCGCGCGCGCAGCTGCGCTATCTGGGCTGCCCAGCGCGCGATCGCCGCGCGGTCCAGGCCCTGACCCTGATTGGTGACGAGCGAGCTGCCGACCTTGACCACGAGCCGGCCTGCGGATTCGAGCAG
>JAAOZY010000045.1 GCA_012274205.1 Betaproteobacteria bacterium | reverse complement strand
TACACATCCGGCCGCCGGTCGCGCGCGCGCCAGCCCATCGCGCCGCCCTGCAAAGCATCCGGCAGGTCGGAAAAACCGACGGCCAGCTTGGCGAAATCCCCGCCCTGGCGCAGCTGCTCCAGCACCTGCTCGGCGCGCGCGTGCTGGCGGTTTACCTCCTCCGGACTCGCTTGCTCGGGCAGGCGCAGCATGATGTGGCTGAGGTTGAATTCGGTGGCGGCAGAGGGCGATTCGGCCTGATGGCTGAGGAAATAGTCGATCTCGTTGTCGGTGACCACGATGCGGTTGTCGACTTCGCGCTCGCGCAGCCGCGACAGCAGGATCTCGTTGCGCATTTCCTCGCGGAATTTGTCGAACTGGATGCCGTCGCGCTCGAGCGCCTGGCGGAACTGGGTCAGCGACATCTTGTTGGTCTCGGCAACGCGCGCGACCGTGCGGTCCAGCTGCAGGTCGTCGACGCGCAGCGCCGTCTCCTTTGCCAGCTGCAGCTGCAGCCGGTCCATGATCATGCGCTCGAGCACCTGTTTCTGCAGCTGATCGGCCGGCGGCAGCGGCGTGCCCTGCTGGCGCAGCTGCTGTGTCACGGTCTTTACCCGCTCTGCAACCTCGCCGCTGGTGATCACGTCGCTGTTGACCACGGCCACAATCCGGTCGACCAGCGCCACCGGGCTGGGTGCAGTCCTCTGCGCCTGGGCGCCGCCGCAGCCGCAGCCGAGAAACAAGACCGCTGCGGCAAGCCACGCGGAAATCGGAAATCGCATGTAATGGTTACTCGTAAAAATCGAAAGGCAATGAGTCGGAACGGGTCTGATCGGGCCGGATCTGGTTGAGCCTGCCGTAGCCCGGAATATTACGCTTCAGCGTTTCCAGCGGATTGGACCCGAGGCGCGAAAATCCGTTCAATTCCAGCTGTACGAAAAACGCGCTGGTCGAGGTCCCGCTGGCCGCGGCAAAGCGCTGCAGCACCACGCGCCCGATCCAGCAACCCGCATTATATTCGAAACCGCCCAGGCCCTCGATCAACCTGCCGTCATACAGCGAATAGTTGTAGCGACCGACACCCGACCACCCACCGCCCAGCGGCCATTGCGCCGACACGTCGATCTGGTTTAGGGCCGCGACCTGATCGCTGCCGCGGGCGAAGCGGTAGCCGAGATTGAGCACCTTGCTCATCTCGGGCTGGAAGCGGGCGCCAATGCCGAGGCGGTCGAAATAATTGCGGTGCGGGTTGTACTGCACTGCGCTGTCCAGGGTCCAATGATTCGCGATGCGCCCGCTCAGCGCCGCCAGAAAATCCGAAGTCTTGTCCGTGCGCACCGGCGTCTGGTCGTTCAGCGCCACCTGCTGGTTGTGAAAATAGTTGCGCTGGCCGACGGTCGCCTTGAGCAATTCCTGCCCGCTACTGGGCGACAGGATGCGCGTGGTCGCCGCGATCGTCAGCTGATTGGCATCGGCGATGCGGTCACCGCCGTTGAACAGGTTTTCGGAAAAGATTTGCGCATAGTTGAAATCCGCCAGACCGGTATCGAACAGCGGAATCCTGCTTTGGTCGACGTACGGCACATAAAGGTAGTAAAGGCGCGGTTCCAGGGTCTGGCGGTAATTCTGGCCGAGGAGCTTTGCGTCGCGCTCGAAGGTCAGCCCGCCGTCCACGCTCGCGATGGGCACGGTGCGCTGGATCGTGTCGGAAATGCCGGACGGGTTGCGTTCCAGGCTGTAGCTGGTGGAATGCAGCCCCAACTTCGGCGTGAGGTAGGCGCCCGGCAGGATCAGCGGCAGGCTGGCGCTTGGGTAGGCCGTAAGCCTGCTGCCGATGACGCCGGAGGTATCGACCCCGCCGGTGGTGATCAGGGGGCCGGGGCCGACGAAGCCGACGCCGCGGTCGAACCTGACGAATTCGCTCTTCCACGCCAGATCCAGTCCGCCGACGTACTGGCGCGTCGCGTTCAGCGTGAATTGCGGCAGCCGATCGTACGGCGGCGTCACCGGATTGGCCGGATCCTGCAGGGTCTGGAAGCGCTGCGCCCGCGCCGTAGCCGTCCACCAGCCGCCGGCGTAGGTAAGCATGCCGTCGCGCGGCAGCGTGGTTTGCGAGGTGATGTTGATGCGGGTCGACAGGTCGCGGAAATAATTGTCATCGGAGACCTTGTTGACGTTGAGATAGCCGCTCAGCTCGTTGCTGAATCTCTGGTTGTGCTTGAAGGCGAAGGCATAGCGGTTGATGTTGGCCACACGGTCGTGGGACATGGTCTCGATCCGGGCGTCCCCGTCGTAGTTGCGATCGAGATAGCGGAATTCGGAGGCGAGCTGGAGCCCGCGCTTGGAAAGCTCGCGCGGTGTGATGGTAAGGTCGCGGTTGGGCGCGAGGTTGAGGTAAAACGGCGTGCTGACCTCGACCCCGCTCTTGCCGCTGCTGCCGATGGAAGGGGGCAAAAAACCGCTCTTGCGCTGGTTGTTGAGGGGAAAATCCACCCAGGGCAGATAAGCGAGGGTGATGTCCTTGAACACCAGTTTGCCCCGGTGCGCAACACCGAGGTTGCGCGTCATGTCCACGTCGAGTTCACCCACCTGCAGGTACCAGTCGTTATTGCCCGGCTTGCAGGTTGTGAGCGTCGCGTTTTCAAAATGATATTTGTCCTTGCCTTCGAGTTTGATCACGTCGGCCGTGCCGCGCGTGCTCACCGGCGCGTAACCTTTGCGGCCGGGCCGGGTGAACGCATAGTCGGCGTGGTCGAACTCGCCGACGCTGTCATGCACGCGCAGGCGCAGCCCGGTGCCGCTCAGGCGGTCCCCGCCGCGCTCGACGCGCACGTTTCCGCTCGCCTGAACCTCGTCGGTGGCATAGAGATAGCGCAGGCGATCCGCGCTGATGCTGACATCGTCCTGGCGCAGCACGGCATTGCCGCTGGCGCTGGCTTCCTGGTTTGCGTAGCCTTCGATCCGGTCCGCGCTGATCGTCACGGGCGCGCCCGAGGGCGGCTTCAGCCGCGGCTCCTGCGCCAGTGCGGTCGCCGCGCAAAAAAGCAAGGCCAGAACAGGCGCTGATCGGCGCATCGGCGACTTCACAGTGAATGAAAGGGAGGCGGTGGTTTTTGAATGCTAAAATCGCACACTTTCGCGCGAATGGCAATCGGAAAGCATAGCGAACGCGTTGCAAAATGAATTTTGCAAGGCCCGATTTAGGGGAGGATGAGGGGAGGTGTCCCCTCGTATCGTAAAAAGCACTCAGGGGAGCACGCGGGGAGGCATCCCCGCATTTCACCATGGACTCTTCGGAACGGACGCTGGCGCTGCAGGCATGGCTGGGCCGGCTTTTCCCCGCGCAGGAATGGCGCATCGAGCCGGCCTCGGCGGACGCGAGCTTTCGCCGTTATTTCCGCGTAATTCTTCCGCGCCGCAGCGCGAGCTACGTCGTGATGGACGCGCCGCCGCAGCAGGAGAACTGCCGGCCCTTCATCCATGTGGCCGAACTGCTGCGCCGCGCCGGCCTCAACGCCCCCGAGGTGCTGGCGCAGGACCTGGAGCAGGGTTTTCTGCTGCTCACCGACCTCGGCACCACCACCTATCTCGACGCGCTGCGCCGCGACGACAGCGGCGCGGACGCGCTGTTTCGCGACGCCACCGATGCGCTGATCCAGTGGCAGCTTGCCAGCCGGCCGGGCGTGCTGCCACCCTATGACCAGGCCTTGCTGCGGCGCGAGCTCGACCTGTTTCCGGACTGGTATCTTGCGCGCCACCTCGGCCTCGAGCTCACGCCGCGGCAGCGCGAGCTGCTGGAGCGCGCGTTTGCGCTGATTCTCGCAAGCAACCTGGCGCAGCCCGCGGTGTACGTGCACCGCGATTACATGCCGCGCAATCTCATGCTGTCCACGCCCAATCCCGGCATCCTCGATTTCCAGGACGCGGTGTACGGCCCGGTCACCTACGACCTCGCCTCGCTGGTGCGCGACGCCTTCATCAGCTGGGACGAGGAGCGCGCGCTGGACTGGATCGTGCGCTACTGGGACAATGCGCGCCGCGCCGGACTCCCGGTGGGCGGGGACTTCGGCGACTTCTACCGCGACCTGGAATGGATGGGCCTGCAGCGCCACCTCAAGGTGCTGGGCATATTTGCGCGCATCTGCCACCGCGACGGCAAGCCGGGCTATGTGGATGACGCGCCGCGCTTCCTCGGCTATGTGCGCGCCGTCACCGCGCGCTACAACGCGCTCGCCCCGCTGGCGCAGCTGCTCGATGCGATCGACGCCCGGGTGGCGGCGCGAGGCGCGCGATGAAGGCAATGATACTTGCCGCCGGGCGCGGCGTGCGCATGCGCCCGCTGACCGACGCCTGTCCCAAGTCGCTGCTCGAGGTCGGCGGCAAGCCGCTGATCGTCCGGCTGCTGCAGCGGCTCGCCCGCGCCGGATTCGGCGAAGCCGTGATCAATCACGCCTACCTCGGGCACATGATCGAGGCGGCGCTCGGCGACGGATCGCGCTTCGGCCTGTCGATCCGCTACTCGCCCGAGCGCGAGGCGCTCGAAACCGCGGGCGGCATCGCGCAGGCGCTGCCGCTGCTGGGCCCCGAACCGTTCCTCGTGGTCAACGCCGACATATACAGCGACCATGATTTCTCCGCGCTCGCGCAGCTGGATCTGCGCGACGATCTGGCTCACCTGGTGCTGGTGGACAACCCGCCGCAGCACCCGCGCGGCGACTTCGCGCTCAGCGCCGGGCGCGTGCGCGAAAGCGGCGAGCGCCTGCTCACCTTCAGCGGCATGGGCGTGTACGCGCCGCGGCTGTTCGGCGGCATTCCCCCCGGCGCCAAGGTCGCGCTGGCGCCGCTGCTGCGCAAGGCGATGGTGGCGCAGCGCGTGTCGGGCGAACACTACCGCGGCCGCTGGCACGACATCGGCACGGTCGAGCGCCTGCAGGCGCTGGATGCGGAACTGCGCCGCCGCTGAAACGGTACAATTGGCGCAATCCGCCCCGACCCGGGACTGTTTCCAGCTGGCCGCCATGACCGACATCGACGTTTATTCCCGGCGCCGCGCCGCACTGCTGGCGCAGATGCAAAGCGGCATCGCCATCGTGCCCACGGCGCCGCAGCGCGCGCGCAACCGCGACAGCGAATACCTGTATCGCTACGACAGCTACTTCTATTATCTTTGCGGCTTCCCGGAGCCCGACGCGGTGCTTGTGCTCCTCGCCGGCGCAGCGCCGCAGAGCCTGCTGTTCTGCCGCGAGAAGAACCTCGAGCGCGAAACCTGGGATGGATTCCGCTACGGGCCCGGGGCCGCAAGGGAGGCGTTCGGCGTCGACGCCGCCTTCCCCATAGGCCAGCTCGACGAAAAACTGCCCGCACTGATGGCCAATCAGCCGGACCTGCACTACGCCGCCGGCATGGACCCGGACTGGGACGCCCGCATCATCGGTTGGCTGAACCAGGTGCGGGCGCAAAGCCGCACCGGCGTCAGCGCGCCGCAGCGCATTTGCGACGTGCGCGCCATCCTTGATGAACTGCGCCTGATCAAGGACGAGCATGAACTTACGCTGATGCGCCGCGCCGCGGCAATCTCGGCCGGCGCGCACCGGCGCGCGATGCGCGCGACCCGGCCGGGGCGGATGGAATATGAAATCGAGGCCGAACTGCTGTACGAGTTCCGCCGCCACGGCGCCCAGTTTCCCGCCTACTGGCCCATCGTCGCCGGCGGCGCCAATGCCTGCGTGCTGCACTACAGCGACAACAGTGCGCGCCTGGACGATGGCGCGCTGCTGCTGATCGACGCCGGCTGCGAGCTCGACGGTTACGCCTCCGACATCACGCGCAGCTTTCCGGTGAACGGCAAGTTCAGCGGCCCGCAAAAAGACATATACGAACTGGTGCTCGCGGCGCAGGCGGCCGCCATCGCCGCCACCCGGCCGGGCGCCGCCTGGGATGGGCCGCATGAAGCGGCAGTGCGCGTACTGGCACAGGGCATGATCGATTTCGGCCTGTGCAGCGGCAGCCTGGACCAGGTGCTGGAAACGGGCGACTACCGGCGCTTTTACATGCACCGCACCGGCCATTGGCTCGGGCTGGACGTGCACGATGCGGGCGAATACAAGCTCGAGGGCAAGTGGCGACCGCTGGTGCCGGGAATGACGCTCACGGTCGAGCCCGGCTGCTACATCCGCCCGGGCGATGGCGTACCCAAGGACTATTGGAACATCGGCGTGCGCATCGAGGACGATGTGCTGGTGAGCGCCGACGGCTGCGACGTAATCACGGCGGAAACGCCGAAGAGCATCGCCGCTATCGAAGCGCTGGTGGGCAGGGACTGAGCTACGCGGGAATGGCCACCGAAGCCGTAGATATCCTCATCGCAGGCGGCGGGCCGGTAGGCGCCGCGCTCGCGCTCGCGCTCGAGGGCAGCGGGCAGCGCGTGTTGCTGGCCGAGGCGCGCAGCGCCGCCACTTTCGGAACGCGCAGCGCCGCCACTTTCGACGCGCCCGCTGCCGCCGCAGCGCGCGATGCGCGCGCCATCGCACTGTCCTATGCCAGCCGGCTGCTGCTCGAGCGCCTGCATGCCTGGTCGGCGCTGCCGGTCACGCCGATAGCGACCATCCATGTTTCGCAGCAAGGCGGATTCGGCCGCACATTGATCAATGCGGCAGATTGCGGCGTGCCTGCTCTGGGCTATGTTGCCAACTACGACGACCTGCAGCGCAGCCTGCTGACCGCGCCCTGCACCGCCGAGCGGCTGTTCGGCGCCAGCGTAATCAAATTCAACGGCAGCGAGGCGGTGCTGCAGACGCAGCAGGGCGAGCGCGTGCTGGCGCCGCGCCTGACCGTGCTCGCCGACGGCGCGCGTGTCGCCGATGAGCAGGCCGCGCCCGCCTACAGCAAAGACTATGGCCAGACTGCCCTGGTGGCCTGGGTCAGAACCGAGCAGGCGCACCTCGGCCGGGCGTGGGAGCGCTTCACCCCCGCGGGGCCGCTCGCGCTGCTGCCGCACGGCGCGGGCTACGCCCTGGTATGGACCAGTTCGCCGCAGCGCAGCGCGCAGCTTGCCGCGCTCGATACGACGTCCTTTCTTGCCGAGCTGCACACGGCCTTCGGCGACCGCCTCGGCGCCTTCATCGAGGCGGGCGAACGCAGCGCGTTTCCGCTGGCGCTGCGCTACCGGCGCGCAGAATCGCGGCCGCGCAGCCTCGCCGTCGGCAACGCCGCGCAAACCCTGCATCCGGTCGCCGGCCAAGGCTTCAATCTGGGCCTGCGCGACGCCTGGGAGCTCGCGCGGCTGGCGCAGGATGCACCCGATCCGGGCAGCGAAGCTTTTGTCGCCGCGTATCGCCGCGCACGCGCCCTCGACCGCCGCGCAGGCATACGCTTCACCGACGGCCTGGTCAGCCTGTTCTCCAATTCCCGGGCGCTGCTCACGCTCGGCCGCGGCGCAGGTCTGCTGGCGCTCGACCTGCTGCCCTTCGCGCGCCGTTTCGTCGCACGGCGCATGATTTACGGCGCTCGCGCATTGCCTTGACGCAGGTCATAGAGTTTCTATGTAAAGCGTGAATATTTCGATTTTTCTTCACCCCCCATTGGGTATAGAATTGCTCCCCTCCCCGCAGAAAAATCACTAGAACGCAATGAGAATCGGACCCCATGTGTTGCGCAATAATCTGTTTGTTGCGCCCATGGCCGGGGTTACCGACCGACCGTTTCGTCAGCTGTGCAAGCGCTTCGGCGCAGGCATGGCGGTGTCGGAAATGGTGGCGTCCAACTCCCTGCTGTGGGGCAGCGAAAAGACGCGGCGCCGCGCCAATCACGAAGGCGAGCCCGATCCGATTTCGGTGCAGATCGCCGGCGCCGACCCGAAGATGATGGCCGAGGCCGCCAGCTACAACGTCGGCGAGGGTGCACAGATCATCGACATCAACATGGGCTGCCCGGCGAAGAAGATTTGCAACGTGATGGCGGGCTCGGCGCTGTTGAAGGACGAGCCGCTGGTGGGGCGCATCCTGGAGAGCGTGGTGCGCGCGGTCGACGTGCCAGTGACGCTCAAATTCCGCACCGGCTGGGACCAGCACAACAAGAACGCGCTGACGGTCGCGCGCATCGCCGAGCAGAGCGGCATCCAGCTGCTGTCCATACACGGCCGCACGCGCGCCTGCGGCTATACCGGCCACGCCGAATACGACACCATCGCCGCGGTCAAGCGCGCAACGCGCCTGACGGTGATCGCCAACGGCGACATCAATTCGCCGCAGAAAGCGAAGTATGTGCTCGACTACACCGGCGCCGACGGCGTGATGATCGGGCGCGCCGCGCAGGGTCGGCCGTGGATCTTCCGCGAGATCGAGCATTACCTGAAGACCGGTACGCATCTGCCGCCGCCGCTGGTGACGGAAATCCATCAGGTGCTGATCGCGCACCTGCACGATCTGTATGCGTTCTACGGCGCCGACACCGGCGTCAAGATCGCGCGCAAGCATATTTCCTGGTACACCAAGGGGCTGGCCGGCTCGGCCAGTTTCCGCCACGCCATGAATCAGCTGCAAAGCACAGAAGAACAGCTGTCCGCGGTGAACCGGTTTTTCGAACAACAGGCGCAGTTGCACGAACACCTGCGCTATGAGGAGGAGTTGGCAGCATGACACCGCGCGCCAGTGAAATCGCCGATTGCGTACGCAGGGCCCTGGAGAAATATTTCAAGGATCTGGACGGCGAGCGGCCGCGCACCGTCTACGACATGGTGCTGAAGAACGTCGAGAAACCCATGATCGAGGTCGTGCTGGGCCACGCCGAAGGCAACCAGACCGTGGCCGCCAAGTGGCTGGGCATCAACCGCAACACCCTGCGCAAAAAAATCGAGCAGCTGAAAATCAAAATGTGACGCCCGCGCGCGGCGGCTCACGGACGATCCCGGGCACCCGCGCTGCGCCAACCTTTCCACCGCACATTACTCATCGCCCGGGTTCAGACATGAGCATACTCGTCAGACAGGCCCTTATCAGCGTCTCCGACAAGACCGGCGTGGTCGAGCTCGCGCGCGCACTGGCGCAGATGCAGGTCGCCATCCTGTCCACCGGCGGCACGGCCAAGCTGCTTGCGCAAAACGGCATCGCCGTCACCGAGGTGGCCGAGTACACCGGCTACCCCGAAATGCTCGACGGGCGCCTGAAGACCCTGCACCCGATGATCCACGGCGGACTGCTCGCGCGTCGCGATCTGCCGGCGCACATGGCCGCGATCAAGGACGCGGGCATCGAACCGATCGACCTGGTGGTGGTCAATCTCTACCCGTTTACCCAGACCATCGCGCGACCCGGCTGCACGCTCCCCGAGGCGATCGAGAACATCGACATCGGCGGACCGACCATGCTGCGCTCGGCGGCGAAAAACCATGCCGGTGTCGCCGTGCTGGTCGACCCGGCCGACTACCAGCCCCTGCTCGATGAAATGCTGGCCCACGGCGGCAGGGTGACCGCCGCCACGCGCCTGGCACTGGCGAAAAAGGTGTTCAGCCACACGGCAGCTTATGACGGCGCCATCAGCAATTACCTGACCGGGCTCGACGACGCGCTCAAGCCCCAGGAATTTCCCGAGCGGCTGACGCTGCAGTTCGCCAAGGTTCAGGCGATGCGCTATGGCGAGAACCCGCACCAGAGCGCGGCCTTCTACCGCGATATCGAACCCGCTGCCGGCAGCCTTGCGAGCTACGCCCAGCTGCAGGGCAAGGAATTGTCGTACAACAACGTCGGCGATGCCGATGCGGCCTGGGAATGCGTGAAGACCTTCTCCGAACCCGCCTGCGTCATCGTCAAGCACGCCAACCCCTGCGGCGTCGCCATCGGCAACAACGTGCTCGAGGCCTACCAGCGCGCATTCCAGACCGACCCCACGTCCGCATTCGGCGGCATCATCGCATTCAACCGACCGCTCGACGCGCCTACGGCCGAAGCCGTGGCGAAGCAGTTCATGGAAGTGCTGATCGCTCCGGCTTACGACGCAGCGGCGAAAAAAGCGCTCGAATCCAGGACCAATGTGCGCGTGCTCACCGTCCCGCTCGCTGCCGGCGCCAACCGCTACGACTTCAAGCGCGTCGGCGGCGGCCTGCTGGTGCAGACTCCGGACACGAAGAATGTCGGAGCGGCGGAGCTGCGCGTGGTCAGCAAAAAGCAACCGAGCGAGAGCGAGCTGCGCGACCTGCTGTTCGCCTGGCGCGTGGCCAAGTTCGTCAAGTCCAACGCCATCGTGTTCTGCGGCAGCGGCCATACCCTGGGCGTCGGCGCGGGGCAGATGAGCCGCGTCGACAGCGCGCGCATTGCCGCGATCAAGGCGAAAAATGCCGGCCTGTCGCTGGCGGGCTCGGTCGTCGCTTCGGATGCCTTCTTTCCCTTCCGCGACGGCGTCGACGTGATCGCCGAGGCCGGCGCGAAAGCCATCATCCAGCCCGGCGGCAGCATGCGCGACGACGAGGTCGTCGCCGCGGCCGACGAGCTCGGCCTGGTGATGGTCTATACCGGCCACCGCCACTTCAGGCACTGATGAAACTGCTGGTGATCGGCTCGGGCGGCCGCGAGCACGCCCTGGCGTGGAAGCTGGCGCAGGCCGCGCGGGTGCAGAAAGTCTACGTCGCGCCGGGCAACGCCGGCACCGCGCTCGAACCCGGCGTCGAGAATGTTCCGATCAGCGACATTGCCGAGCTGGCGCGGTTCGCGCAGGAAAATGCGATCCATCTGACCGTGGTCGGCCCGGAAGCGCCGCTCGCCGCAGGGGTGGTCGACCTGTTCCGGGAACGGGGGCTGAAGATCTTCGGCCCCACCCGCGCCGCGGCGCAGCTGGAGAGCTCCAAGGATTTCGCCAAGCGCTTCATGCAGCGGCATCGCATACCCACCGCCGCCTACGCCACCTTCAGCGATGCGCGCGCAGCGCACGCCTATATCGATGCGCAGGGCGCCCCCATCGTGATCAAGGCCGACGGCCTGGCCGCGGGCAAAGGCGTGGTCGTGGCGGCGAGCGCGCAGGAGGCGCACGCGGCCGTCGACCTGATGCTGGTGGACAACAAGATGGGCGATGCCGGGGCGCGCGTGGTGATCGAGGAATGCCTCATCGGCGAGGAGGCGAGCTTCATCGTCATGAGCGACGGCGAGCATGCGCTCGCGCTCGCCACCAGCCAGGACCACAAGCGCCTGCGCGACGGCGATGCCGGGCCCAATACCGGCGGCATGGGCGCGTATTCGCCGGCGCCGGTGGTGACGCCGCGCCTGCACGCGCAGGTGATGCGCGAGATCATGCTGCCCACCATCCAGGGCATGGCCGCCGACGGCATCCCGTTTAGCGGCTTTCTCTACGCCGGCCTGATGATAGACGCGCAGGGCAACGCGAAGACGCTGGAGTTCAACTGCCGCATGGGCGACCCGGAAACCCAGCCGATCATGCTGCGCCTGAAGTCCGACCTGTTCGAACTGTTCGAGCTCGCCTGCGCCGGCGCGCTCGCGCAGGCCGAAGCCGAATGGGACCGCCGCACCGCCCTGGGCGTGGTGCTCGCGGCGGCCAATTATCCGGATACGCCGGCAAAGGGCGCGCTCATCACCGGGCTGCCAAAGCACACCGAGCGCGCCGAAGACTGCATGGTGTTTCACGCCGGCACTGCGCTCGCCGGCGACAAAGTAACCGTCAACGGCGGCCGCGTGCTGTGCGTAACCGCACTTGGCGACAGCGTGAAGATGGCACAGCGGCGCGCCTATCAGGCGGCCGAAGGCATCCATTTTGAGGGCATGCAGATGCGCCGCGACATCGGCTATCGCGCGATCGCTGCGAGAAAGCAATAAAGCCGCGACCCGCGTGGCGCGCGCAGGGCGGCAGCGCAGCCGCGTACCGTGCTGCTAGAATCCGCGTTTCTCTGCGCATATCGCCCGGCCATGAATCCTGCCTGCGTAAAAGACTACCTGCTAGGCCTGCAGCAGCGCATCGTCGCCGCGCTCGAACAGCTCGACGGCAGGCCGTTTCGCGAAGACCGCTGGAACCGCCCCGAGGGCGGCGGCGGCATCAGCCGCGTGATCGAGGAAGGCGGGCTGTTCGAGCGCGGCGGCGTAAATTTTTCGCACGTGCAGGGCGCGGGCCTGCCACCCTCGGCAAGCGCATCCCGTCCCGAACTCGCCGGCCGCGCCTGGGAAGCGATGGGCGTGTCGCTGGTGCTGCATCCGCGCAATCCCCATTGCCCGACGGTGCACATGAACGTGCGCTTCTTTGTCGCCACCAGGGACGACGCCGCGCCCGCGTGGTGGTTCGGCGGCGGCATGGACCTCACGCCCTATTATGGTTACGCCGAGGATGCCGGGCATTTTCATCGAAACTGCAAGCTCGCGCTCGAACCGTTCGGTGAGCAGTGGCACCCGCAGTTCAAGGCCTGGTGCGACCGCTATTTCTTTCTCAAGCACCGCAACGAGCCGCGCGGCATCGGCGGCATCTTCTTCGACGACCTGAACCAGCCGGATTTCGATACCTGCTTTGCACTGACACAAAGCGTGGGGAATCATTTCATCGACGCCTACCGGCCGATCCTCGAGCGCCGCAGGGACACGCCCTACGCCGGGCGCGAGCGCGACTTCCAGGCCTACCGCCGCGGACGCTACGTCGAATTCAACCTCGTTTACGATCGCGGCACGCTGTTCGGCCTGCAGTCGGGCGGCCGCACCGAAGCGATCCTGATGTCGATGCCGCCGCTGGTGAAATGGCGTTACGACTGGAAGCCCGAGTCCGGCAGCCCCGAGGCGGCGCTGTACCGTGAATTCCTCGTCGCCAGGGACTGGGTCTAGATTCGCATTGAGGCGTCCGGCGGTCCGACGTTTCAGATTGCATTATCGGACAGACTCGGCGTAAGCTCGCGCGCATGAGCGAAGCCGAAGCCCGCTTTTCCGTGCTGCGCCAGTCGGCCGATGCCGCCGCCGTGGCCGCCATCGAGCGCCTGGTGCGCGAGGCGCCCGACCGCGCGCTCAGCCGCGTAAACGTTCTCGATTTCGCCGCAAGCCACGGCTTGGACGAAGAGCGCGCCATCGCCGCTTTCCTGCACGCCGCACGGCTCGGCGTGTTCGATCTTGCGTGGAACGTCCTCTGCCCGGGCTGCGGCGGCGTGCTCGAATCCAACGCGACGCTGAAGTCCGTGCACAAGGAAGCGTATTCGTGTGCGCTATGCGCGGCGGGCTACGAACCCGACCTGGATGAAATGGTCGAAGTGGCGTTCACGATGAATCCGCGCGTGCGCCGCATCGCCGCGCACGACCCGGATTCCCTGTCTATCTGGGAATACCAGCGGCAAATATTCTGGAGCTCGGGAATCGAACTCCCTGAGGACGAGGCGTTCGACCGGCTGCTGCAGGATATCGTCATCGATTCAATCGAACTGCCCGCGGGCGAAAAGGCCGTTCTGTCGCTGCAGCTACCGGCGCAGTTCGTGATTGTGTTCGAGCCGATCACGCATGCGGCACACTTCCTCGACGTGAAAGGCGAACCCACGCGTGAGCGCCAAAGCCTTTCGGTAGTATTCAACAAGATCCAGGCGCCCACCGGAACTTCGACAATGCGCCCAGGACCGCTGCGTCTGACGCTGGAAAATCGCACCGACGCACGCGTGCTGCCGGCGGTGTACATTGCCGGGGACGCGATGCACCACATACTGGGCAAGCGCAAGAAGTTCCTCACTGCCAAGCGGCTGCTCACCAACCAGACCTTCCGCGACATCTACCGCACCGACACCCTCGACCTGGACCAGCGCCTGAAAATCACCAGCCTCACGTTTCTGTTCACCGACCTGAAGGGTTCCACGGAGCTGTACGAGCGCGTCGGCGATCTGGTCGCCTATGACATGGTGCGGGAGCATTTTGGCGTGTTGCAGGAAGTCGTCGCCGCCGAGGCCGGCGCGGTGGTGAAAACCATCGGTGATGCAGTGATGGCCACGTTTCCCACGCCCGACCGGGCGTTGGCCGCGGCGCTGCGCATGCGCGAGGCCATGCGCAAGCTGAATGCGGAGAGCGGCCGCGACGACCTGCTGCTGAAGATCGGCATGCACGAGGGGCCCTGCCTGGCAGTGACGCTGAACGACCGCCTCGATTACTTCGGACAGACGGTGAATATCGCTGCGCGCGTGCAGGGCCTCGCCGTGTCGCGCTCCATTTTCGCAACCGAACCGGTGGTGGAAAACACGCGCGCAGCGCACCTCCTCGGCGAGCGCGGTCTCACGCCGGTGCCACAGCAGCATTCGCTGCGCGGCATCGCCAGCGAAATCACGGTGTACGAGATTCCCTGAGCTGCGGCGCGGCGTATCGCTTCGTCACCTGCCGTCGCTGGCGAGGCGTATGCCGGAAAATTGCCAGCGCGCGCCGGTCGGAAAGAAGTTGCGGTAGCTCCCGCGGATATGCCCGGCCGGCGTCGCGCACGAGCCGCCGCGCAGCACGTACTGGTTGACCATGAACTTGCCGTTGTATTCGCCGACCGCGCCCGCGCCGGGGCGAAATCCCGGATAGGGCGCGTAGCTCGACTGTGTCCATTCCCAGGCGTCGCCGAACATCTGTCGCAGGCCCGCGCCGCGCGGCGCCGCGCGCGGATGAAAATCGCCGCCGTCGGCGAAATGACCGGCGATGTCGCAGACTGCGGCGGCGCACTCCCATTCGGCTTCGCTCGGCAGGCGCGCGCCGGCCCAGCGCGCGTAGGCGTCGGCTTCGAAGTACGACAGGTGGACTGCCGGCAAATCGGGCTCGAGCGGCAGCAGGCCGAAAAGCGTGAATTCCGCCCATCCCGCTGCGTCGCGGCGCCAATAAAGCGGCTGCGCCAGACGGCTTTGGCTGAGCCAATCCCAGCCTTCGGCGAGCCACAGCTGCGCATTCGCGTAGCCGCCCTGCTCGACGAAATTGCGGTACTCGCCATTGGTGACCAGGCGCGTACCCAGGCGGAACGGCTGCAGCAGCACCTCGTGGCGCGGCAACTCGTTGTCGAACGCAAAGCCCGCGCCGCCGTGTCCGATCGCAACGACACCACCGTCGAAGTCGATCCAGCCGGGCGCCGCTGAAGCGGCTGCAGTGGGTGCCGGCACGCGCGCGTCTCGCGCGCAATAGCCGGGAGCGAGCGGGTTCAGCGACAGCAGATGCTTCAGATCGGTGAGCAGCAGTTCCTGGTGCTGCTGCTCATGGTTCAGTCCCAGCACCAGCAATTCGCGCAGTTCGGACGCCTGCTCGCATTTCTGCAGCAGACGCTGCATGCGCCCATCGACCTCGCGCCGATACTCTCGTATCTCGGCCAGCGGCGGCCGCGTGAGCATGCCGCGCTGCGCTCGCGGATAGCGCTCGCCGACCTGGTTGTAATAGGAGTTGAACAGCACCCGGTATTCGGGTCGAAACGGCCGGAAATCGCGCTCGAATCGCTCCAGCAGGAAAGTCTCGAAAAACCAGGTGGTGTGCGCCAGGTGCCACTTCGCCGGACTCGCATCG
>JAAOZY010000276.1 GCA_012274205.1 Betaproteobacteria bacterium | reverse complement strand
TCCTTGTACTGATCGCGCATGTATTGCACGATCTTCCAGTGATCGTCGTTCAGCTCGATGCCCTCGGCCTGCGCGATGACGCGCACGATTTCTTCACTGTAATCGGGCGCGAGCAGGTAGCCGTCCGTATCGGTCTCGAGTTCAACGCCGTTTACCGTGTGACTCATATTTGCAACCCTCCATTGCCTTTAAGGAGCCGGTCGTTCCGGCCTAGGTTTTGCGAATGAAAAACTCGTACGTACCCGGCGCTGTTTCCTGTTTGGCGACGAGCTCCAGGGCGGTCGATTTGACCCAAGAATTGACGTCGTCGGTGGCCCCCGGGCAGTTGCTGACCAGATGCAGGACTTCACCGCCGCGCATGCCGTCGAGCAGCTTCTTCGCCTCGATTATCGGTCCGGGACAGCTGACGCCGCGGATATCCAGCGTCACATTTGCCGTCGGCCGCGCGGCTGCGCTGGCACCGCGCTTGATGGAGTACGCCACCCGGCGTCCGCCCAGCTTGTCGGTGCCGATCACTTCGTTGCCGGTATGGCGGCTCCAGGCGAACAGGTCGTCGGGCGTGCCCGGGCAGTCGGAAATCAGGCGCATGACCTCGCCCGGGCGCAGGTCGTCGATCACGTGCTTGGCGCCCAGCAGCGGCGCCGGGCAATTCAGCCCGCACAGGTCCAGCGTGACTATGGGTTTGTCCAGATTCCTCTGCATGCTCATGGCTGTTCCTCTCGCTTGCGCGAACATTGCGGCGTTGAAGCGCACATCCATCACGCGCCGACCGCCGCGGCCGATTTGTGCGGCACGAAAATTCCGCAGCCGAACCTGCGCCCCGCGCCCAGTCCGCTTGCCTGCATGGCGAGCGATTGCTCCGGCGACAGTTCGTGCAGCATCAGGCTGAAGCCGGCAATGTCGGCGTCCGGGTACTGTGCGCTGCGCGCGCGGCCGACGACCACTTTGCATCGGATCGCGGCGCCTTGCAACTCCAGGCTGACTGCGCGCTGAAACGCGGCTTCGTCCGGCGTCCCGGTGGTGACAAATTGCGAATACAGGGTGCCATGGGGGAACAGCGTGCGCAGCCGCGCACTGCCGACCACGATGCCGTCGCCGAGATCGAGGCGTGCCCCCGAGAGTTCGAGCGACTGCTGCGCGCGCGAGCGCGGCAGCCGCAGCATCAGGCGGGCGCGCGCGCCGAGGTGGATCTGGCCGGCGATGGCGCGTGCCCCGCGAATCGGATGCACGCCGGCGCGGGGTTCGGCCGCGAGCCAGTCCAGCCGCGCGGCGAGCAGATTGAACAGGCGCCAGCCGTGGTCCGCGGGTATGGCGCCACCGTGCAGCGTGTAGGCCACGTCGACCATCTCCATCGTGTCAGCGCTCATGTGAATATGCGGGAACAATCCCCGCGTTCTTTCCTGGTCGGGTCCGCTGCAAAATCCATATCGCATCGGGTTTCTTAGAGTTTATTTCAATCCGAGGGGATCCTCCCCTCGTGCCCCCTGGATCATGGGCCATTTCGGCAATGCTGAAATGGCCTCTCAGGACTTTTCCTGCGTCTGCGACCAGGCCAGCATTGCCTGGCCCCAGCGTTCGGCCGTCCCCGGATCGATTTCGAATATGGTGAAGCGGGCGCCGCGCTCGCGGATGCGCAGGCGCAACAGCGGCATTCCGCCCGCCTCGTAATCGACCTGCACCAGTTCTACTTCCTGGCCACCGAACGGGCAGGTGAACTTGTCCAGACTCCGGGTCGTGTCCATATCCTGCGCTCCGCTCATCGCTGACGTGCACTATGGCACCCGCCGGGGAGTGTGCAAATCACCGACTGGGATAAGGGCGGACTACTCCTTTCGGGTAGGTAGGGCACTACCCGTCTGGGCGTCGGCGCCCCCCTGCACGAGTAATGGCCGATCGCGGCGCCGGCATCTACTATCATCAAAAAACAACAGGCGGGATGCCGTCACAAGGACGGCGTCACGGTGATCGAGTTGGAACCACCTCGAACGGAGGAAAGCAAATGGCAAAAAAACCCCATGACACGCCCAACCTGGACGCACTCGAGTCCGGCCCGTGGCCGAGTTTCGTCTCCGGTCTGAAGCGCCTGTCCAAAGACAAGGACGCCGTGGTCGATCTTCTCGGCCATCTGGAGCATTCCTACGCGACCAAGAAAGGCTACTGGAAAGGCGGGACGCTGGGGGTCTACGGCTATGGCGGGGGGATCATTCCGCGCTTTACCGAGATCAAGGACGAGGCCGGCAAGCCGGTCTACCCTGACGCGGCTGAATTCCATACGCTGCGGGTCATGCCGCCGGCGGGCATGCACTACAGCACCGACATCCTGCGCAAGCTGTCCGACATCTGGGAAAAGCACGGCTCGGGCCTGATCGCGTTCCACGGCCAGTCCGGGGACATCATGTTCCAGGGCGCGACCAGCGAGAACGTGCAGAAGGCGTTCGACGAGATCAACGAGGCGGGATTCGACCTCGGCGGCGCCGGACCGGCGCTGCGCACCTCCATGTCCTGCGTCGGCGCTGCGCGCTGCGAGCAGTCCTGCTACGACGAGGCCAAGGCGCACCGCATGGTGATTAACAGTTTCCTCGACGATATCCACCGTCCGGCGCTGCCCTACAAGTTCAAGTTCAAGTTCTCCGGTTGTCCGAACGACTGCATGAATTCGATCCAGCGCTCGGACCTGGCGGTGATCGGCACCTGGCGCGACAACATACGCACCGACGAGCCGTTGGCGAAAAAGTGGTTTGCCAAGCACGGCATGAACGAACTGGTGAACGATGTCATCGCGCACTGCCCTACCCGGGCGATCCAGCTGAAGGAAATCAAGGATGTGCGCAAGGGCGATACGATCTCCGCGGTGGCGGTGAGCGATACGCACGCGCTGGAGATCGAGAACAGCGACTGTGTGCGCTGCATGCATTGCATCAATGTGATGACCGGCGCTCTGGCGCCGGGCAAGGACAAGGGCGCCACCATCCTCTGCGGCGGCAAGCGCACGCTGAAGATCGGCGACCAGATGGGCACCGTAATCGTGCCGTTCCTGCCTCTGCAGAGCGAGGAAGACTACGAGCAGATCGTCGAACTCGGGCAAAAGATCATCGACTTCTTCGCCGAGAACGCGCTGGAGCATGAGCGTACCGGCGAGATGATCGAGCGCATCGGCCTGGTCAACTTCCTCGAAGGCATCGGCCTCGAGGTGGATCCCAACATGGTGGGCGCGCCGCGCTCCAATCCCTACGTCCGCACCGACGGCTGGGACGAGGAAGTGGCCAAGATCAAGGCCAGGAAGGCCGCCGCCTAAAGCCCGAACAGAACACGGAGATCAGCAATGGCTCAAGCTCAGACGCAAATGCGCAAGCCCAAGGAAACCGGGGTTCCGGATCCGGAGCAGTACATGCATCCGACCCTGGTAAAGAACAAGGGCAACTGGAAATACCACGACCGGCCACGCCCCGGCGTGCTGCACCACGTGTCGCACTCGGGAGACCAGGTGTGGACCGTGCGCGCCGGCACGCAGCGCCAGATGGACGTGCACACCATCAGGAAATTGTGCGATATCGGCGACAAGTTCGCCGAGGGCCACGTGCGCTTCACCATCCGCTCCAATATCGAGTTCATGGTTGCGGACGAGGCCAAGGTGGCGCCGCTGATCGAAGCGCTGGAGAAGAGCGGATTTCCGGTAGGGGGCACCGGCAATTCGGTGTCGATGATCGCGCACACGCAGGGCTGGTTGCATTGCGATATTCCCGGGACCGATGCTTCGGGCGTGGTCAAGGCGCTGATGGACGAACTCTACGACGAGTTCAGGCGCGAAGAGATGCCCAACCGCGTGCACTTGTCCACCTCCTGTTGCGAGATCAACTGCGGCGGCCAGGCCGATATCGCCATCATCGTGCAGTACACCAAGCCGCCCAAGATCAACCACGACCTCGTCGCGAATGTGTGCGAGCGGCCTGCGGTGGTGGCGCGCTGCCCGGTGGCGGCGATCCGGCCGGCGCTGGTGAACGGCAAGCCCTCGCTCGAAATCGACGAGAAGAAATGCATGTGCTGCGGCGCCTGCTATCCGCCGTGCCCGCCGATGCAGATCAACGACCCCGATCACACCAAGCTCGCGATCTGGGTGGGCGGCAAGAACTCCAACGCCCGCGGCAAGCCGACGTTCATGAAAATGGTCGCCTCCGGCCTGCCGAACAACCCGCCGCGCTGGGTCGAGGTGGCCGCGGTGGTGAAGAAGATCCTGCACGTCTACAAGGAGGACGCGCGTTCCTGGGAGCGCCTGTCAGACTGGATCGAGCGCATCGGCTGGCCGCGCTTCTTCGAGAAGACCGGGCTCACGTTCACCAAGTACCTGATCGACGACTGGCGCGGCAGCCGTGCCAATCTGAACGCGTCGACGCACATCCGGTTCTAGGAGCAATTGGAACAAGGGGGCCTGGGAAGGGGTGGGACCTTCCCTTCCCACCCAGACCCCCTTGTGTATCCCCCACGTCAGAGTTTCGGAAAGTAAGCATGAATTTCGGCATCCTGGTCAACGAAGGTCCGTACACGCACGAGGCGTCCGACAGCGCGTATCAGTTCTGCAAAGCGGCGCTGGAGGCGGGCCATCAGATCCAGCGCGTGTTCTTCTATCACGACGGCGTGAACAACGCGACGCGGCTCACCGAGCCGCCGCAGGACGACCGCAACATCGTGAACCGCTGGTCCAAGCTCGCGGCGGACAGCAAGGTCGATCTGGTGGTGTGCGTGGCTGCGGCGCTGAGGCGCGGCATCAAGGACGAGAATCTGGCGCCGGGCTTCCGCATTTCGGGGCTGGGCCAGCTGATAGAGACCAGCATCCAGTCCGATCGCCTGGTCACGTTCGGCGACTGATGAGCGACGGAGGAGAAACGCAATGACTGAAGGGGCGGTAAAGAAGATCATGTACGTGAACCGCAAGGCGCCGTACGGGACGATCTACGCGCTGGAATCGCTCGAGGTGGTGCTGATCGGCGCCGCCTTCGATCAGGATGTGAGCCTGGCGTTCATGGACGACGGCGTGTACCAGCTGAAGAAGGGCCACCAGACCAAGGGCATAGAGGTGAAGAATTTCCAGCCCACCTACCGCGCGCTCGATGACTACGACGTCAACAAGCTGTACGTGGAAAAGGAGGCGCTCGAGGCGCGCGGGCTGACGCAGGAGGACATGTGCGTGCCGGTGGAAGTGCTCAGCGCGGCCGAAATCGGCAAGCTCATGGAAGAGCAGGACGTCCTGCTCAGCTTTTAGAACCCGTTGCGAAATGAAATTTTGCAACGCCCGATACAGAGAAGTATGAGGGGAGGTCTCCCCTCATATACAAACGAACGCTGGAAGGGTCAAGCGAATCATGCTGCATATCGTCAACAAGTCGCCGCTGGAACGCAATGCGCTCTACAGTTGTCTCGCCGCCGCGCAGCCGGGTGCGGCGGTGCTGCTGATCGAGGACGGGGTATATGCCGCGACGCGCGGCAATGCGGCCGAGGGCAAGCTGCGGGCCGCGTCGGAGCGTCTGGAGATCTACGTGCTTGCGCCCGATCTGGAGGCGCGCGGCATGGCGCAGTCGCTTGCTGACGGTGTGAAAACGACCGACTACGCGGGTTTTGTCGAACTGGTGACGAAGCACAAGAACTGCCAGTCCTGGCTGTAGCAGGCTTGGGCTTGAGCAGTGCGTGGCCGGGTTTCGCCGCCGCGCGGGAATTTTGGGGGAGCACGAGGGGAATCACCCCTCATTTTGAAATGAGTTCAAAGGAGCGCATATGGCTGCTATCGAGGTGAATGGCAAGAGCTATGAGGTCGACGAGGAGGGGTATCTGGTCAACCTCGCCGAATGGAACGAGGACGTCGGCAAGCTCCTCGCCGAGGGGGAGAAGATCGATATGACCCCCAGCCATTGGGAAGTCGTCAATTTCCTGCGTGATTACTACAACGAGTTCCAGATTGCTCCTGCGGTGCGCGTGCTCACCAAGGCAATCGGCAAGAAACTCGGACCGGAAAAGGGCAATAGCCAGTACCTGTACGAATTGTTCCCCTACGGACCGGCGAAACAGGCGTGCAAGATCGCCGGCCTGCCCAAGCCGACCGGCTGCATCTGAAGCGCGGGCGCGGAAGAGGCTGAGGTTTTCGGCATGAACGCCTGCTCTTACGCCTTCCCGGCGCCGTCCGCGCCGAAATGAGGGTGCGATGACGGCGGCGACCGTTTTCTTCGCGCTGCTGTTTTACGCCGCCACGCTGCTCGGCGCGGCTGGACTCGCATGGCGCATCCGCGATTACGCGCGCACGCCCGCGCCGCTGAAGATTCCGACCACACCGGCACCGACGACCACCGGCGGCGTGGTGCTGCGCATGCTGCGCGAAGTAGCGCTGTTCGAGAGCCTGTTCAAGGCCAATCTCTGGATCTGGCTGTTCGGCTGGATGTTCCATGTGGCGCTGGCGCTGGTGCTCGCGCGCCATCTGCGCTATTTCACCGAACCGGTGTGGTTTTGGGTGGTGTGGATCCAGCCTTTCGGCATGTATGGCGGTCTCGCCATGGCCGCCGGACTCGCAGCCCTGTGGGCTCGGCGCTTTCTGGTGGAGCGCATCCGTTACATTTCGACGCCCTCGGATCACCTGATGCTGGCGCTGCTCCTCGCTATTGCACTGTCCGGCCTGTCGATGAAATTTCTCGTGCATACCGACATCATTGACTTGAAGGCGTTCGCGCTCGGCCTGATCTATTTCGACTGGCAGCCCCTGCCCGCCCAGCCCCTGCTGTACCTGCATCTGTTTCTGGTCGCGCTGTTGATCGGGATATTTCCCTACTCGAAGCTGCTGCATGCGCCTGGCCTGTTTTTCAGTCCCGGACGCAACCAGGCCGATAACCCGCGCGAGCAGCGTCACCTCGCCCCGTGGGCGGCGGAGATGGACAAGGCGAAAGGCTGATCATGGCTACCCAGCTTAGCGCACCGCCGCTGAAGCCCTATCCGGTGATCCCGATCCTGGAAGTCGGCGCGATGGCAGGGACCAAGAGCTTCCCGGCCAACGCCCAGATACAGCAGGCCTTGGGATTCCCGGGCGAACTGGTCGAGGACTGGCACGACAAGGCGATCGACAAGCTGGGCGAGCTGCTGGGCAAATACCGCTCGCTCAAGGTTTATCTGGACGCCTGCGTGCACTGCGGCGCCTGCACCGACAAATGCCATTACTTTCTCGGCACCGGCGATCCGAAGAACATGCCGGTCGCGCGTCAGGACCTGCTGCGCAAGGTCTATCGCCGCCATTTCACCTGGTCGGGAAAATGGTTTCCAAAGCTGGTCGGCGCGGAGGATCTCACCAAAGAGGTGCTCGACGACTGGTATTCCTATTTCAATCAGTGCTCGGAATGCCGCCGCTGCTCGGTGTTCTGTCCCTACGGCATCGACACCGCTGAAATCACCATGGCCGCAAGAGAGGTCATGGATACGATCGGCCTGGGGACCAAATATACCAACGAGATCATCGGCAAGGTGCACCGGGTCGGCAACAACCTCGGGCTGCCCGGCCCGGCGCTGGAGGACACGCTGTCCAGCATCGAAGAGGACCTGAAGGAAGAAACGGGACAGGACATACGCCTGCCGGTCAACCAGAAGGGCGCCGAGGTGCTGCTGGTCACGCCCTCGGCCGATTTTTTCGCCGAACCGCACGTCTACAGCCTGATGGGCTACGCCAAGGTGTTCCATGCGGCGGGCATTTCCTGGACGCTCTCGACCTACGCTTCGGAAGCGGCCAACTTCGGCATGTTCATCGGCAACTACGGCCAGATGCAGAAAATCGCGACGCGCGTGCGCGAATCCGTTCTGGACCTGGGCGCAAGGCGCCTGGTGGTGGGGGAGTGCGGCCACGCCTGGCGCGCCGCCTACAGCTTCTGGAACACGCTGATCGGGCCCTTCGATTTTCTCGACCCCAACTATCCGGTGCCGCAGCACATCTGCGAACTGACCTACGACCTGATACAGCGCGGCGCGATCTCGTTCGATAAAAGCGCCAACGACAAGTACGTGGTCACCTTCCACGACTCGTGCAACGTCGCGCGCGGCTCGCGCATGGGCAACATGCCCGGCGGCCAGTTCGAGATCCCGCGCGCCATCGTGCGCGCCGCCGCCAACAAATTTGTCGAGATGAATCCGCAGACCATACGCGAGAAGACCTTCTGCTGCGGCGGCGGAGGCGGCATCCTCACTGACGATTTGATGGAGGTGCGCGTGAAGGGCGCCCTGCCGCGCATGGAAGCGCTGCAGGCGGTGGTCGAGTCCGACGGCGTAAATTTCATGGCGACCATCTGCGCCATCTGCAAGGCGCAGTTCAGCAAGGTTCTGCCGTATTACAAATTCAACATGAACATGGTGGGCGGCGTGCACCAACTGGTGGGCAACGCCATCCGGCTGGGATCGAAATAAAGCACCTGCGAGGAGAGGAATCGTGTCTACGACATCCGAACATCTGAGTACCGATCTGACCTTCCGCCGCTACAGCGAAGGCGAACAGAAATGGAAGCGCTGGCAGGACAAGATCTTCGAGGGCGACCATTCCTACAAGTGCCCGACCTACATCCAGGCGGTGCCGCCCTGCCAGGGAAGCTGCCCCTCGGGCGAGGATATTCGCGGCTGGCTCAACATCGTGCGCGGCATCGAGAAGCCGCCCAAGGGCGTTGCCTGGCAGGAATATGCGTTCCGGCGCATGACCGACGCGAATCCGTTCCCGGCGGTCATGGGACGGGTGTGCCCGGCGCCGTGCGAGTCCGGCTGCAACCGCAACCAGGTCGAGGATTTCGTCGGCATCAACTCGGTCGAGCACTTCATCGGCGAGTGGGCGCTCGAGCACGGCCTGGGTTTCCCCAAGCCGGAGCATGAAACCGGCAAGAAGGTCGCGATCATCGGCGGCGGGCCGGCCGGGCTTGCCTGTGCCTACCAGCTGCGGCGCAAAGGCCATGCCTGCACCATTTTCGACTCGAACGAACACCTGGGCGGCATGATGCGCTACGGCATCCCCGGATATCGCACGCCGCGCGATGTGCTCGACGGGGAGATCAAGCGCATCATCGACATGGGCGTGGAAGTGCGCCTCAAAACTCAGGTAGGCAAGGACGTAACGCTGGCGGCGCTGCGGCGCGACTTCGACGCCGTATTCGTCGGGCTCGGCGCCCAGTCGGGCAGCCCGCTGCCGATTCCCGGCGGCGAGGCGCCGAACTGCATAGACGGCATCACGTTCCTGCGCGCGTTCAATGACGGCCGGCTCAAGCATGTGGGCAAGCGGGTGGTGGTGGTGGGTGGCGGCGATACCGCCATGGACGTCGCCGCGGTCGCGCGCCGGCTCGGCCATATCACGCGCGATCCCGAGGACGCGGCGCCCAGGGATCCGGTGCTCGGCCAGATGGAACAGGACGTAGCCACGGCGGCACAGCAGGAAGGCGCCGAGGTGCTGATTGCCTACCGCCGGACCGTGGCGGAAATGCCGGCCACCAAACACGAGGTCGAGGCGGTTACGCGCGAGGGCGTGCGCATCATGACCTGTGTCGCTCCGGTGGCGGCGGTGCTCGCGCAGGATGGGCGCGCCGTGGCGCTGCGCGTGATCAAGGTCGACTGGGTCAACAAGAAAATGGTGCCGCAGGCCGGATCCGAATTCGACATCCCCTGCGACCTGATCGTCTCCGCCCTCGGTCAGACGGTGGACTTTACCGGACTGGAGGAATTCAAGAACGAGCGCGGGCTGGTCAGCGCGGACAAGAACTACCAGCTCGCCGGCAAGCCGGGCGTGTTTACCGGCGGCGACATCGTGCGTCCGCATCTGCTCACCACCGCCATCGGCCACGCCTGGATCGCCGCCGAAGGCATCGACCGCCACCTGCGCGGCGAAGCGCTGGAGAAGCGGCCGAAGATCGACGTGCACTATTTCGACCTCGAGCGCAAGATGATCGAAACAGGTCTCGAGATCGGGGAGGTGCACGAGCCGCTGCGGGGCACCGACGCCTCGAATGCCGCCGTGCACAACTACGACAACCGCTCCGACCGCTATGTGGTCACGCACGAGGAGCTGTTCCTCGGACATTTCCAGCGCACGCCGCGCAACGTGCGCCAAATTGTCGAACTGGACGCAGAGACTGCGGTGGGCAATTTCGAGGAGCGCATTGTCCCGCTCACGGAAGCACAGGCCAAAGCTGAGGCGACGCGCTGCATGAGCTGCGGGCAGTGCTTCGAGTGCGACAACTGCATCGTCTATTGTCCGCAGGTGGCGGTGAAAAAAGTGCCCAAGGCGCAGGCGACCACCGGACGTTATGTCTACACCGATTACGAGCGCTGCGTTGGCTGCCACATTTGCATGGACGTGTGTCCGACCGGCTACATCAAGATGGGGCTGGAGGTATAGCGGCTACGCCGCGCGCCGGCCGGCAATGGAAGCGCTGTAAATTCATTTAACGCAATATCGAGGAGCATTATCAGTGTCGAGCACCACCGAATCAGACAGCGCCAAGCTCACTTTTCGCCGTTTCAAGGACGGCGAGGGAAAATGGAAGCGCTGGCAGGAACAGATTTTCGATGCGGACCATTCGCACAAGTGCCCGACCTACATCCAGGCGACGCCGCCCTGCCAGGGCAGCTGCCCTGCGGGGGAGGATATCCGCGGCTACCTGAACATCGTGCGCGGCGTGGAGAAGCCGCCGGCCGGGCAGAGCTGGCAGGAATACGCGTTCAAGCGTCTCGCTGGCGCCAACCCGTTCCCGTCGGTGATGGGGCGGGTGTGCCCGGCGCCGTGCGAATCCGGATGCAACCGCAACGAGGTCGAGGATTTCGTCGGCATCAACTCGGTCGAGCACTTCCTCGGCGACGCCGCGATCGCCGGCAATTTCGCCTATGACAAGCCGGCGGAAACGAGCGGGCGCAAAGTGGCAGTGATCGGCGGCGGGCCGGCAGGGCTGTCCTGTGCCTATCAGCTTGCGCGCAAAGGCCACGAGGTAACCGTTTTCGATGAACATGCGGAACTCGGCGGCATGATGCGCTATGGCATTCCCGGATTCCGCACACCGCGCAAAATACTCGATGCCGAGATCCAGCGCATCCTCGACCTGGGCATCGAAACCCGGCTCGAATGCAAGGTCGGCGTCGATATCACCATGGAGCAGATCCGCGCCGGGTTCGACGCGGTGTTCCTCGGCCTGGGCGCGCAGTCGGGCCGGCCGCTACCCTGCCAGGGCAGCGATGCCCCCAACATCGTCACGGCAACCGCGTTCCTGCAGGCGTTCAACGACGGCCGCATGCGCCACGTCGGCAAGCGCGTTGTCGTCGTTGGCGGCGGCGACACCTCGATCGACGTGGTCACGGTGTCACGCCGCCTCGGCCATATCCTGCATGCCCATGAGGCGGACCGGCCCGAGCGCGCCATCGCCAGCTATACCGCGCATGACGTCGCCGAGGTTTCCGCAAGGCAGGGCGCGCAAGTCGTGCTCACTTCGGTATTCGCGATCGACGGCATGCAGGCCAACAAGCACGAGGTGGAGCAGGCCACGGCCGAGGGCATCACCATCCGCGGCAGCCTGGTTCCGGTTTCGGTGGTGTGCGGTGCCGACGGTCGCGCCACCGCGCTTCGCGTGGCGCGGTGCGAAGCGAAGATGGTCAGCGGCAGGCTGGAAGTCAAGCCCATCGCCGGTACCGAAGAGGAGATCCCGGGCGACCTGTTCGTTTCGGCCATCGGCCAGGCGGTGGATTTCACCGGTCTCGAGGAATTCAACAACGGCAAAGGCGCGGTGAGCGCGGATAAGAACTACCAGATCACAGGCATGCCCGGCGTGTTCGTCGGCGGCGACATCGTGCGGCCGAATCTGTTGACCACGGCAATCGGCCACGGCTCGATCGCCGCCGACGGCATCGACCGGTTCCTGCGCAATGAGGCGCTGGAGAAGCGCCCCAAGATCGATGTCCATCATTTCGACATGGTGCGCAAGATGATGGAGACGGGCGTCAAGCTGGAGAAATGGGTGGAACCGGACCGGGGTACCGACCGTTCCAAGGCGGCTGTGCACAACTTCGACAATCGCTCAGACCGGCATGTGATCCCGCACGAAGAACTGTTCCTGGGCTACTTCCCCGCCACGCCGCGCCTCAAACGCCACACCATCACGCTGACGGAAGAAACCGCGCTGGGCAATTTCGACGAGCGCATAGTCGCGCTGGCCGAGGCGCAGGCGCAGGCCGAAGCCAAGCGCTGCATGAGCTGCGGACAGTGTTTTGAATGCGACAACTGCGTGGTCTACTGCCCGCAGATCGCGGTCAAGAAAGTGCCCAAGGCGCAGTCCACCATGGGACGCTACGTCTATACCGACTATGATCGCTGCATCGGCTGCCACATCTGCGCCGACGTGTGTCCGACCGGGTACATCAAGATGGGGCTGGGCGAGTAGGGAGCACGGAGTGAGAAGTGAACGTTGAGGCGATACGGGCATGTGCCGGGCGCGGGGGGCGCGCGCTGTGCCTGCTCGCGCTGCTGCTGCCCGCGCTATCGGGGGCTGCCGAGCGGGTGCCCAAGCCGGTGATCGACATCGCCAATCCGGGCAAGTGCGTGGAGGACACGGCGCTGATGCGGCGCGAGCACCCGGACCTGCTCAAGCATCAGCGCGAC
>JAAOZY010000275.1 GCA_012274205.1 Betaproteobacteria bacterium | reverse complement strand
GGAAATCGAAATCGACGCCAGCCTCACGTTTTCCCAAAGCGAGCTGCTGCAGTACGCCGACTTTGAGAGCATGAGCGGCGAAGAGCTGGCCCAGGCGAAAAAGCTGATCGCGCGCCTGCGCCTGCCGATGCCGGCGGTGCGCACGCGCCGCTTTCACTCCGATCCGCGCGGGGCTGGCATCGACCTGCCGGCGACACTGCGCGCAAGCCTCAGGGGCGGCGCGCAGATCATCGCGCTCAAGCGCCGCTCGCGCATCACCCGGCATCCGCCTTTGGTGGTGCTGTGCGACATCTCCGGTTCGATGAGCCGCTACTCGCGCATGTTCCTGCATTTTCTGCATGCCATCACCAACGACCGCGACCGCGTGCATACCCTGGTGTTCGGCACGCGGCTCACCAACGTCACGCGCCACCTGCGCAACCGCGACGTCGACATTGCGATGAACCGCGTGGCCTCCGCGATCCAGGATTGGGCCGGCGGCACGCGCATCGGCACCTGCCTCGAGCAATTCAACCGCAATTGGTCGCGCCGGCTGCTCGGACAGAACGCGGTGGTATTGCTGATCTCCGATGGCCTCGATCGCGACATCGGCGCCGGCCTGGGCAAGGAAATGGAGCGCCTGCACAAATCCTGCCGCAAGCTCATCTGGCTCAATCCACTGCTGCGCTACGAGGGTTTCCAGCCGCGCCCGTCCGGAATTCGCGCGATGCTGCCGCACGTGGATGCTTTCATGCCGGTGCACAACATCGAGAGCCTGGTCGACCTGGCGCGCCAACTTGAACAGGGCAAGTGGCAGCGCCATCCGGGCAGAATCGCGGCCTGAAGAAACGGAGACCAGCTACGAAATGAGGGGATACGCCCCGAAGGTCTCGATCCCGCTCGACGGGAAAGTCCCCTCGGGGGATTTCCCCTCATGCTTCCCTAATTCAGACGCTGTTCCCGTAATCGTCAAACAGCGGCAAAGGAACAAATACCATGGAAATGACCGGCGAGCAGATCATCCCCGCGACGCGGGCTGAAGTCTGGCGCGGCCTGAACGACCCGCAGACGCTCAAGGCCTGCATCTCCGGCTGCGAATCGATCGAGCGCGTGAGCGACACCGAGTACACGGTGGTCACCACCGCCGCGATCGGCCCGGTCAAGGCCAGGTTCCGCGGCAAGCTGCAGCTCGCCGACCTCGACCCGCCGAACGCCTATTCGCTCTCCTTCGACGGCCAGGGCGGGGCGGCGGGCTTCGGCAAGGGGACGGCGCAGGTGTCGCTGTCCGCCGCGCCTGCGGGCACGCGCCTCGCCTATGCGGTGAAGGCGCAGGTCGGGGGCAAGCTGGCGCAGATCGGATCGCGCCTGATCGACGGCGTGGCGAAAAAAATGGCGGACGATTTCTTCGCCGCGTTCAAGCAGAAAATCGGCGCGCCGGCCGCGGCTGTTCCCGCGGCAGCGGAAAGCGAATCCACAGCCGCGCCGCTGTGGTGGGTGATCGCCATCATCCTGACGATGTTCCTTCTCGCTCGCCTGAGCTGAACGCGAGCACCATCCGCGCCGCGCACAAATCCTCCAGTGCAGTGCCGACCGACTTGAACAGGGTGATCTCGTCCGCGTTGCGCCGGCCCGGATGTTTTCCCGCGATCAATTCAGCCAGCTCGGCGCGCACGCGCTCGCGCGCGAGGACGCCGCTGGCGAGGGGCTGCACCAGATCGCCCGCTTCGGCGAGCGCACCGGCATAGGTATCGACGAAGATTTCGGCGCGCGCGATCAGCGCGTCGTCCGCTTCGCGCATCCCGGGCGTGAAGCCGCCGACCAGGTCGACGTGCATGCCCGGATGCAGCCGGCTGCCCCGCAGCACCGGCTCGGTGGCGGTGGTGGCGCAGCTGACGATATCGGCCTGCGCCAGCGCCGCGGACAGATCGGACTGCGCCTGCGCCGGCAGGCCCTCGTCGCGCAGGCGCGCCGCCAGGGCCTGCGCGCGTTCGGGCTTGCGGCCCCAGAGCAGGAGCCTGGCGATCGGCCGCAACGCGCAGTGCGCGCGCGCCAGGTGCGGCGCCAGCGCGCCGGTGCCCACCACCAGCAATACCGCGCTGTCCGTGCGCGCGAGATAGCCGGCGGCGAGGGCCGAGGCCGCCGCCGTGCGCCGCAGCGTGAGCGCTTCGCCGTCGATCAGCGCGCGCGGCTGACCGCTGGCGCCGTCGAGCAGCACATACAATGCGGACACCGTGGCCACGCCGCGCTCGCGGTTGCGCGGGAACACCGTCACCAGCTTCACGCCCAGGTCTTCGCCCGGACGCCAGGCCGGCATCAGCAGCAGGCGGTCGCCCGCGCCGGTGACAGCGTGCACATGGCGCAGCGGCGCAACGCAGCCGGCGCGGAAGGCCGCGCGCAGCGCCTCGGCGAGGAGCTTGTAATCGAGCGCGGCGTGAACCTGTTCGGCCAAAAAGAACGGCAGCTGCATCGCTGCTTCGACGGGGCCGCGCCGGTGCGAACCGGCGCTAGCGCGCGCGGGCGCGCTGCACCCTGCGCACCACCCAGGGCACGACGATCAGCAGTACCGTCAGGGCGAACAGGGTCGCGGAGATCGGGTGCTGGTAGAACACGCTCGGATCGCCTTCGCTGATCGACAGCGCGCGGCGGAACTGGGTTTCGGCCAGCGGCCCGAGGATCAGCCCGATCACCGCCGGCGCCACCGGGATGTCCCAGCGGCGCATGGCGAAGCCGAGCAGCCCGAACACGTACAGCGTGGCCAGATCGACCACCGATTCATGCAGGCTGTAGGCGCCGAGGGTGGCGAATACCAGGATGCCGCCATAGAGCAGCGGCTGCGGGATGGTCAGCACCTTCACCCAGATGCCTATCATCGGCAGGTTGAGGATCAGCAGCATCACATTGCCCACGTACAGGCTCGCGATCAGGCCCCACACCAGATCGGACTGCATCTGGAACAGCATCGGCCCGGGCTGGATGCCATAGTTCTGGAACGCGGCGAGCAGGATCGCCGCGGTGGCCGAAGTCGGAATGCCCAGCGTGAGCAGCGGCACCAGCGCGCCGGTGACCGAGGCGTTGTTGGCTGCCTCCGGCCCAGCCACGCCCTCGATCGCGCCGTGGCCGAATTCCTCGGGAAACCGGGTGAGCTTTTTCTCCACGGCGTAGGACAGGAAGGTCGGTATTTCCGCGCCCCCGGCCGGGATTGATCCGAACGGGAAGCCGATCGCCGTGGCGCGCAGCCAGGCCGGCCAGGAGCGCTTCCAGTCCGACTTGGACATCCACAGCGAGCCGGTGAGCTTGTCCATCACTTCGGGAATGCGGCTGGCGTAGGCGCCGACATAGAGCGCCTCGCCTACGGCGAACAGGCCGACCGCGAGCACCACCACGTCGATGCCGTCGAGCATTTCCGGCACGCCGAAGGCAAAGCGCGGTTGCCCGGTCTGGCTGTCGATGCCGACCAGGCCGAGCAGCAGGCCCACGAACAGGCTGGTCAGACCGCGCACGGTGGAGGCGCCGAGCACCGCCGACACGGTGGTGAAGGCGAACACCATCAGCGCGAAGTATTCGGCCGGCCCGAACTTGAGCGCGATTTCGACCACCATCGGCGCCAGCAGCGTGACCAGCAGCGTGGCGATGGTGCCGGCGACGAAGGAGCCGATGGCGCTGGTGGCGAGCGCCGGGCCGGCGCGGCCGCGCTTGGCCATCTTGTTTCCTTCCAGCGCAGTCGCGATCGACGCGGACTCGCCCGGTGTATTGAGCAGGATGGTCGTGGTGGAGCCGCCGAACATCGCGCCGTAATAGATGCCGGCGAACATGATCAGCGCGCCCACCGGGCTCAGTTTGACCGTCAGCGGCAGCAGCATCGCGACCGTCAGCGCCGGACCGACGCCGGGCAGCACGCCGACGAATGTTCCCAGCGTGACCCCGATCGCGCCCCACAGCAGGTTCATCGGCAGCAGCGCCACCTCGAAGCCGTGCAGGAGCGAGTGAAAGGTTGCGCCCATCTACTCGATTCCGACCAGGCGGAACAGCGGCGCCAGCCAGCCTGCCGGCAGATTGACCGTCAGCACCAGCACGAAGAAGGCGAATACCGCCACCGACATGGCGAAGCCGATGGCGAAATCGCGCGCGAAACGCGCACTGCCGAAGCCGCGCGCGACGCAGGCGAACAGCGCCGAACCCGCGAGCACGAATCCACCGGTCTGGATCAGCGCCATATGGGCGAACAGTCCGACGCTCACCCAGATGAACGCGCCGCGATGAAACGCGTGCTCGCCGCGCGCCTCTGCGTCCTGCGGCGGCATGTTGCGCCAGCCGCCGGTGAGCACCTCGTACAGCAACCAGATCCCGAGCAGGATCAGGCCGACACCGACGACGCCCGGCGCGACGTTCGGGCCGATGCGCGCATAGCCGCCTTCCGCAGGCAGCATGGCCGTCCCGATCGTAGTGGCGACGCCGAGGCCGAGCACGCCGAGCGAGAGCGCGGTCTCGGCGAGCGAGCGCCGCAGGGCGGCGTCGCGGCTCATTTTTTCTTCTTGATGCCGAGCGAATCGATAATCGTGGCGATGCGCTTCGTATCCTCTTCGAGGAAGGTTTTGTACTCGTCGCCGCCCAGGAACACGCCGGTCCAGTCGAGTTTCTCCAGCGTCGCTTTCCATGCCGGCGTGAGGGTCGCGCTATGCACCAGTTTCACCAGCGCGTCGCGTTGCGCCGTGCTGATTCCGGGTGCGCCGAACACGCCGCGCCAGTTGCCGAGCTCGACGTCTATGCCCTGCTCTTTCAGCGTCGGGATGCCCTCTTCGCGCTGCGGCGATGAAATTGCCAGCGCGCGCAGGCGGCCGCCCTTGATCTGCTCGGAGAACTCGCCCAGCCCGGACACGCCTGCGGTAACGTGGCCACCGACGATCGCGGCCACCGCCTCGCCGCCGCCCTTGAACGGCACATAGTTGATCTTGGTCGAATCCGCGCCGGTCGCCTTGGCGATCAGGCCGATCAGGATGTGGTCCGTGCCGCCAGCCGAGCCGCCGCCCCAGGACACCTTGCCCGGATCGGCCTTGAACGCCTTGACCAGGTCGGCCATGGTCTTGATCGGCGAATTGGCCGGCACCACCACCACTTCATATTCGCTGGTCAGCCGCGCGACCGGCGTCACCATGCTCAGGTTCACCGGCGAGTCGGTCAGGTGGATGCCGCCGATCATCACCATGCCGCCGACCATCAGCGCATTCGGGTCGCCTTTGGACGAGTTGATGAACTGGGCCAGGCCGATGGTGCCGGCGGCGCCGCCCTTGTTGTCGAACTGCACCGACTTGACCAGCCCCGCGCTCTGCATCGCCGCGGCGAGGTTGCGCCCGGTCTGGTCCCAGCCGCCGCCCGGGTTGGCCGGAATCATGATCTTCAGAGTCTGCGCCGCAGCGGGCGCGACGTAAGCACCGGCCAGCGCGAACGCGCTGAGTGCGGCGGCGAGACTGCGTAGGATAAGATTCATGGACTCTCCTGGAGTAATGGGCTTGTGACGGACACCGCATTCTACCGCGGCGCATCGCCGCTGTGGCATGCTTGCGCCCTGACGCCGGCATGCGGCATGCCTGCGGCGCCCTAGCGAAACACCCGGTCGAGGAACGCCGTGATGGTGCGCAACAACGCGTCCTCCCTGCCCTCGAAAAAGTGCCGCGCCTGCGGCACCACCACCTGCTCGGATCCGGCGATTTTCAGTATCTGCGCGCGGCGCTCGTCTGCGCCCCAGCGCGTCACCTGCCAATCGTCGCTGCCGTACACATCGAGCACCGGGATCCTGATGCGGAACATTTCTTCCAGCCCGTTGATGATGCCGATGAACACCCAGGCCTTGACGCTATGGTCATCGGTCTTGATCAGGTACTGGTTGGCCATGGTCGCCCCCAGGCTGTGCGACACGATCGCGATGTTCCTGTACCCCTTGGCCTTGAGGAAATCCACCGCCAGCTGGAAACGCTCGCGTGCGTCCGGATAAGCCTGGATGTAGTCGACCAGCTTGGCCGTCGCATCGAGCACCGGCAGCTGGATGGCCAGCGTCGTATAGCCTGCGTCGACGAGCCGCGTGCGCAGCGTCCCGTAGAGCTCGTAGTCCGGGCTCCAGCCGCGTCCGTGCGCGATGATGAGCGCAGCACGCGGCTTGTCGGCTACAGTGTAGAGCGCGAGAAACTTGTGCCCGTTTCCCTGCGCCAGCCAGACACCGTCGCCGACCATCAGCGTCGGCAGGATTTCGTCTGCCCAGCGCTGCTCGCGCGCGTAATCCTGTGCCTGCGCAAGCACGGCGAAGCCGGCGAGCAGGAGCGCCGACAAAAAACCCGCAGCAGCGGGTTTTTTGCGAAGCATGGCGCCTTTGAACACTAGGCGAGTCGGAATGGCAGTTTGCGCAGCCGCTTTCCGGTCGCGGCAAATACCGCGTTGGCCACCGTGGGACTGATGAGCGCGGTAGCCGGCTCGCCTATGCCGCTGGGCTTCTCGGTACTCGCCACCAGGTACGATTCCACGTTCGGCGACTCCTGCATGCGCACTACCGGGTACTTGTCGAAGTTGGTCTGCTCGATGCGGCCGTCCTTCAGGGTGATCTCACCGTAGAGCGCCGCCGACAGCCCGAAGTTTACGCTGCTCTCGATCTGCTGCCTGACGATGTTGGGGTTCACCATCTGGCCCAGATCGGCTGCCACCACCACGCGGTGCACTCTGACTCTGCCATCGGATACCGACACCTCGGCCACTTGCGCCATCGACGTGCCGTAGCCTTCCATCACGCCGATACCGCGAAAATGCCCGCGCGGCAGCGGTTTGCCCCAGCCGGCCTTGGCGGCGGCGAGTTCGAGCACGTTCTTGAGGCGCGGCTTTTGCCCGAGCAGCGAGAGGCGGAATTCGTAGGGATCCTTGCCCGCCGCGAGCGCCAACTCGTCCATGAACGACTCGTTGGCGAACACATTGAGCGCGTGCGAGACCGAGCGCCAGTAGCCGACGCGCAAGCCGGTCTCGTAGATCAGCGACTCGGCCAGCTGGTTCGGTATGTCGTAGGGCACCGCCGCCGCTTCGAGCATGAACGGATCGAGCCCGTCCTTGACGAAGGGCGGGAACAGACGTGCCGTGACCGAGGACGAGGTGAGGTGAAACTTCATCGCCACCGGTTTGCCCGACGCGTCGAGGCCGCCGGAAAGCTGATGCAGGCTGGTGGGACGGTAGAAATCATGCGTCATGTCGTCTTCGCGCGTCCACACCAGCTTGACCGGTGCACCCACCGCCTTGGAGATCTCGATCGCCTGCGCGACGAAGTCCACATCGATCCTGCGGCCAAAGCCGCCGCCGAGAAAGGTCGTGCGCACGGTGATCTGTGACGGCTTCATGCCCAGCATCTGGGCAGCCACGCCCTCAGCCATCTGCTGGAACTGCGTCGGGCCGTAGAGCAGGCAGGAATCGTTCCTGACGTCGGCGGTGAAATTCATCGGCTCCATCGGCGAGTGCGACAGAAACGGCATCTCGTAGGAGGCCTCGAGGGTTTTCGCCGCGCCTTTCATGCCTGCCTCGACGTCGCCCTGCTTCTTGAACACCGCGCCGGGCTTGGCCGAAGCCGCTTTCAGCCCGGCGGCGATGGTGTCCGAACTCATCGCTTTTGCCGAACCCTCGTCCCACTTGATATCGAGCGCATCGCGCGCGACTTTCGCCCGCCACCACGAATCGGCGACCACGGCCACGCCATCGGTGATCTGCACCACCCGCTTCACGCCGGGCATCGCCTTCGCCTTGGCATCGTCATAGCTCACCACCTTGCCGCCGATCACGGGACACTGCGCGAGCGACGCGTAGAGCATGCCAGGCAGCTTCACGTCGATACCGAACTGCGCCGTGCCGTTGACCTTGGCGGGCGTGTCCAGGCGCTTGACCGGCTTGCCCACGTATTTGAAGTCCTTTGCGCCCTTCAGCTTCGGATCCTTGGGAACCGCCAGCTTGGATGCGGCTTCGGCCAGCTTGCCATAGCTGGCTTTCCTGCCTTTCGGTCCGTGCACCGAACCGTCTTTCGCGTGGCAGTCGGCCTCGTCCACTCCCCACTCCGTTGCCGCGGCCGAGACAAGCATCATGCGCGCCTGCGCACCCGCAATCCGCAGCTTGTCGTAACCGTCGGCTACCGAGGTCGAGCCGCCGGTGAGCTGGCCGCCGAGCAGCGCGTTGATGTAGACCTCGCCCGCCGGCGCGATCTCGATCCTGATCTTCTTCAGGTCGACCTCGAGCTCTTCCGCCACCAGCGTGGGCATGGCTGTGTATACGCCCTGCCCCATCTCCGAGCGCGCCGAAAGTATGGTAACCGTGTTGTCGCTGCCTATCCTTACCCAGGCATTGGGCATCGAGGTGGTGACCGGCGCTGCGGCCAGTGCTTGGGGCAGAGTAAAGCCTATGATCAGGCTGCCGCTTGCGGCGACGCCGGTCTTGAGGAACTCGCGGCGCGCGGGATTCTTGAGCTGGCTCATAGTCAGGCTCCTTTGGTCTTGGATTCGGCCGCCGTGTGAATCGCGGCGCGTATGCGCTGATAGGTGCCGCAACGGCAGATGTTCCCCGACATCGCCGCGTCTATGTCCGCATTCGTGGGCTTGGGCTTGGCTTCGAGCAGAGCAACCGCGCTCATGATCTGCCCGCTCTGGCAGTAGCCGCACTGCGGCACATCGTGCATGATCCACGCAGCCTGCACCGCCTTGCCCGTCGGGCTGGCGCTCATCGCTTCGATGGTGGTGACCTTCTTGCCTGCAGCTGCCGAAACCGGCGTGCTGCATGAGCGGACCGGTTGGCCATCGAGATGCACGGTGCACGCGCCGCACAGGCCCTGGCCGCAGCCGAATTTTGTGCCGGTCATGCCCAGCGTGTCGCGCAGCACCCACAGCAGCGGAGTGTCCGGCGCAACGTCTGCCTTGGCCTTCTTGCCGTTGACTGAAAACGTGATCACGATTGCCTCCCATTCTTATTAGGGGAAGGCAATCCTACATGCGCGTCGGCCGCGGCGCAACGCTGCAACGCAGCACGCAATACCGCTAAGCCATGCGGCTGGCGCCGATCGGCGCAGGTCCTAAAACACGATCACGCCGCGCGCGTTGCGCCCCGCTTCGAGATCGGCAAACGCCTGCGCCGCCTCGTCGATCTTGTAGGTGCGCGTGATGAGCTCGTCCAGCTTGAGTTTCTTCGCCTGGTACAGCGCGATCAGGCGCGGAAAATCCTCGCGCGGGCGCGCCGAGCCGTAGTAGCTGCCGGTGAGCGTCTTTTCCTCGAAGGTGATCGATGCGGTCTTTATCGAGGTGTTGTCCTCGCCGCGCGCAACACCGACCACCAGCGCCGTGCCGCCCTTGCGCACCGCGCGAAAGGCCTGCTCCACCATCTTGCCCATGCCGATGCACTCGAACGCATAATCCGCGCCGCCGCCGGTGAGCTTCTTCACCGCCTTCACCAGATTCTCTTCCCTGCCGGCGTTGATCACATGCGTGGCGCCGAATTGCTTCGCCAGCTCCAGCTTGTTGTCGGCGAGATCCACCGCGATGATGATGCCCG
>JAAOZY010000044.1 GCA_012274205.1 Betaproteobacteria bacterium | reverse complement strand
TGGTCACCATGCCGGTGGTCAGGCACAGCCAGAGGCGGAAGAAATGGCTCGCCAGCGGATGCAGGTCCAGCGCGCGGTGGGCCTGGTGCCGATGCAGGAATATGGTGACAGCAGCAATGCTGATATGGGTCAGGACCAGGGTCACGATGACCAGGCCCCACCAAGGCAGATCCAACAGCCCGGAAAAAAACATTGAAATTCGATCCCCGCCGATATCAGAAAACAGGCAGGGATTCTACGTCATCTGGGCTATTGCGCAATGGCGGACTGTCAGGCCCGGCGGGCGCATGCGCGCCGCGGCGGCTCAGACAGGGGCGGCGTCCGCGCCAGGCAGGATGCGCACTTCGCGCTGCGGGTAGGGAATCTCGATGCCGGCCTCCTGAAAGGCGCGCCAGGTGTCGAGAAACAGCTCGGAGCGGATGCTGAGCACGCCGCTTTCGGGATCGTCGATCCAGACCCCGAGTTCGAGGTCGATGCCGCTGTCGGCAAAGCGCAGCAGAAACGCCTTCGGCGGCGGGTCGGCGAGCACGCGCGCATGCCGGCGCGCGGCCTCCACCATCAACTTCATCGCCTGCTCCAGGTCGCTTCGATACGCGACCTGAATCGGCAGGGCAAGGCGGACTTGGCGGTTGGAATAGGAATGGTTCAGGACCGTGGTTGCGATCAGCAGTTCGTTCGGAATGATGGCCTCGCGCCCGTCGAGCGCGCGCACCACTGCATAGCGCGTGGTGATGTTCTTCACCTCCCCGTAAAAATTGTCGACCGTGATCAGGTCACCGATGCGGATGGAACGGTCGAGCAGGACAATGAAGCCGCTGATGTAATTGCTCGCGATCTTCTGCAGGCCAAAGCCCACGCCCACGCCGATGGCGCCTCCGAACAGCGACAGGACCGTGAGGTTTATGCCCAGCAGCGGCAGCACGATAATTACCGCAAGCACCACCAACAGCGCCCTGGCGATGCGCGAGAACACCACGCGCAGGCTGGAATGCAGCGATTCGGCGCGCATCAGCCGCGCCTCGATGGTGCCGGAGAGCCACATCGCCGCGAGCAGCGTGATCACCACCCAGAACAGGCCCTGCAGCACCAGCCACAGCGAGAGCTTCTGCGTACCAAGATGGAACTTGATATCGTCGAGAATGTCGATCACGTCCGGCAGCAGGCCGGAAACATGCAGCACCAATCCGCCCCATACCAGGACCGCGATGGCGCGCTCGAAACTGCGCACGATGCTGCCGCGCGCGAACACGTGGCGCAGCAGATAGAAGAACAGGCGCACCAGCAGCAGCGATATGAGCAGCGGCACGAACAGCCGCAACAGGTCGACCTCGATCCAGCGCTTGGCCAGGCTGATGCTTAGCGTCAGCGGGAGCAGCGCGACGATCGGAAACAGGATGCGCCGCAGGCCGCCAACACCTAATTTCCATATGCCGTCGGCCTCGACGCGCGACAGGCGCAGCGCCCGGCCCGCGCCCCAGGCGAGGGCGAAGCAGCCAAGCAGGATGGCGATTTGCCACGCAACCTGCGGATCGTGAAGGTCGATCCAGGCGTTTTGCAGCAGGTTGCTGTAGGTCTCTTTTTTCATTGTTCGGCGTAGGGCAAGGCGTCGGCGCGGTGCCGCCGCCAGTTGGCGGCGTAGGCATGCGCGACATCGGGATTTTGCCGCAGGATCAGCACGTTTTCAGCATTCTTGTACTGCGCGGCGTAGGTCCAATTGTAGCTCCCCGTGATCACCGTAGCATCGGCAGTGCTGTCGTCGATCACCATGATCTTATTGTGCGCGCTTTGGTAGCGCACCTCCAGCATCACCGGGATGCCGGCCCGGGCCAGATCTGGTATGCGGCTCGCCTCGCCGCCGAAGGTCTGCTCCCGGTCGGCCAGCACCTGCACCTCTACTCCGCGCCGTTTGGCGGCGATCAGCGCGTTCGCCAGGGGGCGGCTGGTGAAGCTGAACGCCTGCACCAGAATCTGCCGCCTGGCCCGGCGCAGGCTGTCCACGATCAGCGCCTCGGCCTTGTCCCAGGGCGTGAATGCCACCTGCACCGTTCCCTGCGCCGGGAATTGCGGCGGCACTTGCGCCCCGGCCGCGCCGGCGAGCAGCAGCGCAAGCAATAGAGCGACCCGTTTCATCGACTTCTTGTCAGCAGCGCCGCAAAAAAACCGTCAGTGCCATGCACATGCGGCGCAAGCTGCAGGTACGCGCCGGTATCCAGTGCAATGCGCTGCTGCGCCAGCACCGCGTTGGCCGGCTGCAGCGAGAACTGCGCGTTGGCGCCGAGAAAGGACTCGACCACGCCGGCATTCTCTTCCTCGAGCAGGCTGCAGGTCGCATAGAGCAGGCTTCCGCCCGGTTTCACCAGCTTCGCTGCCGCGGCGAGTATGCGGTCCTGCTGCGCGCGGTATGCCGCGAGCGCGTTCTCGTCCTGGCGCCATTTGAGATCGGGGTTGCGCCGCAGCGTGCCCAGGCCGGTGCAGGGCGCGTCCACCAGCACACGGTCGAGCTTGCCGGCGAGGCGCTTCAGGCGCGCGTCACTCTCGCTCGCAATCCACTGCGGATGCACGTTGGAGAGTCCCGAGCGCGCAAGGCGCGGCTTGAGGCCGGCGAGCCGCTTCTCCGACACGTCGAACGCGTACAGCCGGCCGCTCGAGCGCATCAGCGCGCCCAGCGCCAGCGTCTTGCCGCCGGCTCCGGCGCAGAAATCCGCGACCATCTCGCCGCGCCGCGGCGCGAGCAGCTGGCACAGGAGCTGGCTGCCCTCGTCCTGGATCTCGATCGCGCCCTCGAGAAACAGCGCGTGCCGGTTGATCTGCGGCTTGCCTTCGAGGCGCACGCCCAGCGGCGAATAGGGCGTCGCGCGCGCGCCGATGCCGTCCGCGGCAAGGCGCGCAAGCACCGCCTCGCGCTCGGCTTTCAGCAGGTTCACGCGCAAGTCGAGCGGCGCGCTCTCGTGCAGGCTGTGCGCGAGCGCAAGCAGTTCCTGTTCGCCGTACTGCCGCTGCAGCCGGGCGAGCAGCCAGTCGGGAAAATCGCAGCGCAGCGCGAGCGAGTCGTCCTCGGCGCGCCCCTTGAGTTGCGCCAGCCAGTCGCGCTCCCCGCTGTTCAGCACCGCGTCGAGTTCGCGCAGACTCAGGCCGTGCAGGCGCATAAGCCCCGCCAGCACCAGCCGGCGCGGGTCGCGGCCCTGCGCCAGCGATTCCAGCAGCCGCAGGCGGCGCAGGATCGCGAACACGTTGTCGGCGACGAAAGCGCGGTCCTGCTGGCCGATGGCGCGGTGGGCGCGCAGGTAGCGCGACAGCACCGCATCGGCCGGATATTTGAATTCCAGCACCGCCGCCAGCGCGGCCGCAGTGTGTTCGAGCAGCGGTCGGTGCAGGGCGGGCATCAGTTTTCGATCCGCGTCAGCACCTGGTCGATGCGCGCGCCGTCCTTTTCGAGCACCAGAATGCGCACCGGCAGGTAGTCGCGATCCAGCGCAAACCACAGCTCCGTGCCCTTGTCGTCCTGGTTCTCGCGCTGCTTCACCAGATGCACCGTCTGCAACTCGCCCGCCGGCGTCTTCAGCAGTTCCGTCCCCTCGACCTTGTACTCGAAGCGGCTCAGGCCCCTGCCGTCGGTCAGCACCGCCCTGAGCACCTTGCCCGGTTTGAGATCGGGCGCGGACTGGAATGCAAAATCGTAGAGGAAGCTCAGCCGGTCCTGCAACTGCGGCACCATGCGCGTGGTCTCGGTCTTGCCGTCGTATTCCTGCGTCAGCGTCTTTTTCGCCCAATCGAAGCTGGCCACTGCGGCCGGCCGGTCGCCGCGCTGCTCGCGGAACTCGAGCGGACGCAGGCCGGCGCTGGTGATTTCGCCGCGGCAGGAACGCCTGGCCGCGCCCCGGTACAGCAGCGCGCCTATGCCCTTGCCCCGGCCTTCTGAGCTCAGCGAAAAAGTCTTGCCGTCGTGCTTCAACACCTCGGTCAGCTCGGCCGCGACGATGCCGTTGTAGCTGAGTTCGTAGCTCAGGCCGACCCGGTGCGGCGGCTGCGCCGCGCAGGCGCCGGCATAGGCGCAGGCTGCGATAAAGGCAATGGATTTGATCACGGCGCGTACGACTGCTGGGGAGGATCTCCCTTAACGCGCACCACCCCGCGCTCGATGACCAGTTTTTGTTCGAGGTACCAGCGCGCCGCCTGCGGGTAGATGCGATGCTCCTGCGCCAGCACGCGCGCGGCGAGCGCGGTTGCGTCGTCGCTGGCAAGCACCGGCACCGCCGCCTGCATGACTATCGGGCCATGGTCGAGTTCGGCGGTAACGAAGTGGACGCTGCAGCCGTGCAGCTTCACTCCGGCCGCAAGCGCGCGCGCATGGGTGTCCAGTCCTGCAAATGCGGGCAGCAGCGAGGGATGGATGTTGAGCATGCGGCCGTGATAGCGCTGCACGAATCCCGCGGTGAGGATGCGCATGAAGCCGGCGAGCGCGACCAGCCCGGGGCGGAACGCGTCGATCGCCTGCCCCAGCGCCGCGTCGAATTCCTCGCGCGTGGCATAGTCGCGGTGGGGCACTACCGCGGTCGCGATGCCGCGACCGGCAGCGTACGCGAGCCCCGCCGCATCGGCGCGGTTGCTGATCACCGCCGCCACTGGCAAACCGGCCTCGACCAGCGCCCGCAGATTGCTGCCGCGGCCGGAAATCAATACAACCATGGTGTTCATACCGGCATTCTAAAGCTATTCGGGCGCCAGCCCGACGGTTCGCAGTCGGCGCGCCTCAAGACCGGCGCGGCGCGCCCTCGGCCGCGACGCGCGGGAAATCCGCGACCGTCCCCGCGCTGTCGGCCTCGAACAATTCGCGCAACTGTTCGGCCGCCTGCTTTGCGGTCTGGATCAGCTTCGCCTCGTCGTGTTTCACCGCGTACTGCGCTTCGAGCTGGGACTCGTCGTGCTGGCGAAACAGCCCGATCGCATGCTCGGCCGCAGCGGCGCCAAAGCCCAGGCGCAGCAGCGCCTGGCGCGCGACGTCGAGGCTCGCCGGGAACGTTTCGCGATAGATCGCCTTGACGCCCAGGTCGCGCAGCCGGAAGTAGTGCACGCGGTTGCGCGCGCGCGCGAGGATCGGCAGATCGGGGAAATGCCTGCGCACCACCTCCGCGGTCTTGACCGAGGCCTCGACATCGTCGATTGCGAGCACGAACAGCCTGGCTTCGCCCGCCTTCGCGGCCTGCAGCAATTCGAGCCGCGACGCATCGCCGTAATAGACCTTGTTGCTGCCGAAGCGGCGCACGAAATCCACCTGCTGGTAGCTCGCCTCCAGCGCCGTGAACGGCAAACCGCACATGCGCAGTACGCGCGACACGATCTGACCGAAGCGGCCGTAGCCGGCGATGATGACCGGATTGCCGGGCCCGTCGATGCTGTCGTACTCGGGCGCGGCGCTGCGCGCCAGCCAGAGCGCGAGCGCGCGCTCGTGCAGCGCGAAAAACGGCGGCGCGAGCAGCATCGACAGCGTTACCACCAGCACCAGCAGCTGCGCCGTGTCCGCGGCGAACATGCCCAGGCCCGCAGCCGCCGCGAACAGCACGAAGGCAAACTCCCCGCCCTGCGCCAGCGCTGCGGCCAGCCGCTGCGAGGTTTCGTCCGGCGCGCCGCCGGCGCGTGCGATTGCATACATGAGCGCAAACTTGCCGGCCATCAGGCCCAGCGCCAGCCCGAATACCGCGAGCGGCCGCTGCCAGGCGAGGTCCAGATTCGCGCTCATGCCCACGGCGATGAAGAACAATCCGAGCAGCAGGCCTTTGAACGGCTCGATGTCGGCCTCGAGTTCGTGGCGGAACTCCGAGTCGGCGAGCAGCACGCCGGCGAGAAAGGCGCCGAGCGAGGCCGACAGGCCGATGCGCTCCATGATCAGCGCGGCGCCGATCACCAGCAGCAAGGCCGCCGCGGTGAACACCTCGCGCCCGCCGTAGCTGGCCGCGCGCTTCAGCAGCGGGCGCACCACCAGCCGGCTGCCCGCGATCACCGCCACGATCACCGCCACGCCCTTGAGCGCCGCGATCCAGTTGCCGCCGCCCTGCGCCGTGTTGGACGCCAGCAGCGGCAGCAGCGCCAGCATCGGAATCACCGACAGATCCTGGAACAGCAGCACGGCAAAGGCGTTGCGGCCATGGCGCTCGGCCAGCTGGCCGCGCTCGGCGAGCGAGGAGATCACCAGCGCCGTGGAGGACATTGCCAGGCCGAAGCCGACCACCAGCGCCTCGCGCCAGTTCAGGCCGAATGCCAGGCTCGCGAGCATCAGCGCCAGCGTGGTCGCCGCCACCTGTGCGCCGCCCAGGCCGAATACCGGCCGGCGCAGCACCCACAGCCGGCTCGGCTGCAGTTCGAGGCCGATCAGAAACAAGAGCAGCACCACGCCGAATTCGGCGAAATTCATGGTCGCCTGCACTTCGCCGACCAGGCCCAGCCCCCAGGGTCCGATGGCCATGCCCGAAGCGAGGTAGCCCAGCACCGAGCCGAGTTTGAGCCGCCGGAACAGCGGCACCAGCAGCACCGCGGCCAGCAGAAAAATTGCAGCCTGTTCGAGCAGATGCATGGCAGCCCCTCACGATGACGCATACGCAGGCCGGCACTATGCCGGACTGGATTTCCGAACCCGGATTGTATTGGCTGTCAGGCTGCCGGGTGCGCCCGGTTCGCGCTCCACCGGTCGAGCTTGGCGCGGGCGCCGTTGGTCGCCGGATCCATCGCCAGCGCATGATCGGGCATCTTCGCAGTCAGCTCGATGACATAGCCATTCGGATCGCGGAAGTAGATCGAGTGGATGAAGCCATGATCGGAAATGCCGCGCGTTTCGATTCCCTGCGCCCTGCCCTTTGCCATCATCGGCTCCAGCTCGGGCGCATCCACCTCGAGCGCGATGTGCAGATCGTAGTCGTGCTGGCGCTTGAACTCGAAAGCCATGTCCGGCGCCTCGAAGAAGGCGAGGTAGGAGCCGTCGTCGAGCTGGTAGAACGTATGCAGCGTATCGGTGTTGCGGCCGCTCTTCGTTTCCTTGATTTCGAGCGTGCCTGCCAGGCGCAGCCCGAGAAAGTCTTCGTAAAACTGCCGCGTCTGCTCCGAGTCGCGGCAGCGGTAGGCATTGTGATAGAGCTTTTTGATCACGGTCGAACCTCTTCCCTTGGCGCGGCGGACCGGCTTCACCGGTCCGGGATTTGCAATCAGAATCCGTTGCGAAATTTCATTTTGCAACGCCCAATATAGGGGAGTATGAGGAGGAGTTTTCCCCTCATTTCCAAATAGACTCTTATGCGCTCTTCCAGCCGTCAATACTAAAGCGTCCGGGGCCGAAAGCGAACAGGCCAAGCATGCCGCCCATGATGGAAATGTTCTTCAGCAAGTGGATCATCTGCCCCTGCGCTTGTGCCGCGTCCAGTCCGGCCGGATTGTGGAACACCAGCGTGACCGGTATCAGGAACAGGAACAGCGCCGCGGCTGCCCAGCGCGCCTTCCAGCCGATCACGATCAGCAGGCTGCCGCCGAGTTCGACCAGGATGGTGAGCGGCAGCAATACGCCGACCAGGGGCAGGCCCTTGCTCGCCATGTAGCCGGCGGTAGCGTCATAGCCCTTGATCTTGCCGTAGCCCGAGATGATGAAAATCAGCGCGAGCAGGATGCGACCGGCCAGGGCCGCGGAGTCTTGTACTTTGGTGTTCATGCGATTCCTCCATTGGTGAATGGTGCAATTACGCCGTTCATGCCAGGTCGAACAGGATCACTTCGGCCTGCTCGCCTTGTTCCAGCACGATCTCGTCCACGCCGCCCGCCTTGAGCGCGTCGCCCGCTTCCAGCGGCTGGCCGTTGACCCTGAGCCTGCCGCGCGCCACATGCACATAGGCCCTGCGCCCAGGCGCGAGCGTGTGGCTTGCGTGCTCCTTGCCGTCGAGCAATGCCGCGTACACCGAGGCATCCTGGTGGATCAGCACCGAGCCTTCGCGCGCATCGCCGGAGGCGATCAGGCGCAGGCGCCCGCGTTTGGACACGGCGTCGAAATGCTTCTGCTCGTAGCTCGGCCGGATGCCGGTAACATTGGGCTCGATCCATATCTGCAGGAAGTGGGTGGTGTCATCCTTGGAATGGTTGTACTCGGAGTGCAGCACGCCCTTGCCCGCGCTCATGCGCTGCACATCCCCCGGAACGATGCTCGAACCGTTGCCCATGTTGTCCTCGTGCGCCAGCGCCCCTTCGAGCACGTAGCTGATGATCTCCATGTCGCGGTGGCCGTGGGTGCCGACACCGCTGCCGGGCAGGATCCGGTCCTCGTTGATCACGCGCAGGCTGCCGTAGCCCATGTGCTCGGGATCGTGGTAACCGGCGAAGGAAAAGGTGTGGAAAGACTTGAGCCAGCCGTGGTCGGCGTAGCCGCGCTCCTTGGCTTTGCGAATCTGCAGCATGCTTGTCTCCTACGGTTAGTTCTGGTGTTTTGAACCCATGGATCAGATGATAGGCTTGCCGCATTTGGAAAAAAAGCGAATAATTTTGACATTTATATTCAAAACTACTGAATAACTTCCCTGCCCATGAAACTGAGCCTGGATGCGCTGCAGGCGCTGGACGCGATCGAGCGCAAAGGCAGCTTCGCCGCCGCCGCGGCTGAGCTGCATCGCGTGCCCTCCGCGCTCACTTATACGATGCAGAAGCTGGAACAGGATCTGGGCGTGGCGCTGTTCGATCGCAGCCGCCGCCGCGCACGGCTGACGCCGGCCGGGGAGGAACTGATGCGCGAGGGCCGGCAACTGCTGCGCGCCGCGGACGAACTCGAATGCCGGGTGAAGCGCGTCGCTACCGGCTGGGAAACCGAGCTGCGCATCGCGCTCGACATCATGATACCGGCACCGCAGCTGTTTGCGCTGATCGCGGACTTCTACGCCGAGGAATCGGGCACGCGCATACGCGTGTCCCACGAAGTGCTCGCCGGCACCTGGGATGCGCTGGTGTCGGGACGCGCCGATCTGGCCCTGGGGGTATCGGGCGAGGTGCCCGCCGGCGGCGGCTACGCGATTCGCATGCTCGGCTACAAGGACTTCGTGTTCGCCGTCGCGCCTGCGCACCCCTTGGCGAAACTGCCCGATCCGCTCCAGCACGAGCAGATCCTCGCGCACCGCGCCGTCGCCATCGGCGACAGCTCGCGCAGCCTGGCGCCGCGCTCGGTCGGCCTGCTCACCGGGCAGGACGTGCTCACGCTCCCGGATCTGCAATCGAAGGTGGCGGCGCAAGTGGCCGGCCTGGGCTGCGGCTATCTGCCGGCGCATGCGGCAGCGCCATTGATCAAGGCGAAACGCCTGGTGGCGAAGGAAGTGGAGGAAATCAAGCCGGCGGGCAACCTCTACTACGCCTGGCGCGCGCGCGAGAAGGGCAAGGCGCTGCGCTGGTTTCTCAAGCGCCTGGACGATCAGGACGTGCGCGCCTCACTGCTGCGTTACTAGGAACCCGTAACAAAAGTCCTTTTGTTACGGCCCGAATCAGGGGAGCACGAGGGGAGGTCCCCCAGGGGGACTTTCCCGTCAAGCGGGTCGAGAGCTTCGGGGCGTCTCCCCTCGTTTTGTTACAAACTCTAAGACCGGCCAAGCCGCGCGCCACCCGGCTCATGTCCGCACGGCCTTCGTCAGCGCCTCCGACTTTTGCGCTATGCGGTACATCAGTTCGTTCCAGGACTTGGTGAAGGCCGCGGCACCTTCGAGCTGGAGCGTGGCGGCAAGTGCCTGAACATCGATGCCCTCGCGTTCGAATTCGGCCAGCACCGCCTCGGCGTAGCCTTCGTCGGCCGGAAGCACGCTATCGACCTTGCCATGCTCGGCAAACGCGAGCAGCGTTTTCTCGGGGATGGTGTTGACGGTATCGGGCGCTGCGAGCGCTTCGACATAGAGCGTGTCCGCGGCCGCCGGATCCTTGGTCCCGGTACTGGCCCAGAGCAGGCGCTGCGGCCGCGCGCCTGCAGCGGCCAGTTTGCGCCAGCGCGCTGATGCGAGCAGATCGCGGTAGGCCTTGTAAGTCTGCATCGCGACGGCGATGCCGAGGCGGTTGCGATACTGCGCCGACACCTTGTCCGCGACCGCCACGTCCCAGCGGCTGATGAAGATCGAGGCCACCGAAGCCACCTTCATATCCAGGCCGGCGGCAAGGCGGCGCTCCAGCGCACGCATGTACGCTTCGGCCGCGGCGACGTAGTGCTCGCGCGAGAACAGCAGCGTGACATTGACCGGCACCCCGGCGAAGATCGTCTCTTCGATCGCCGCCACGCCGGCCGCGGTCCCCGGAATCTTGATAAACAGATTCGGGCGCTGCGCGCGCGCGTGCAGCCGCGCCGCGGCGCTGATGCTGCCCCTAGCGTCGTCTGCGAGCAGGGGCGAAACCTCCAGCGACACCCAGCCATCCACGCCGCCGGTGGCGACGTGCACCGGCCGGAACAGGTCCGCGGCCCGGCGCAAGTCCTGCAGCGCGAGTTCGAAAAACAGCTCTTCGCCCGAGCTGCCTTCGCGCGCCAGCTTGCAGATTGCCTCGTTGTAGGCATCGCCTGCCGCGATCGCGTGGTCGAAAATCGTCGGGTTGGAAGTCAGGCCGCTCACCGCCAGCTCGCGAATGTAGCGCTCGAGCGTGCCGCTGGCTAGCAATCCGCGCGTGATATTGTCGAGCCAGAGGCTCTGTCCCAGTTCGTGCAACTTTCGTGTAGCGTTCATCTTGTCTCCTTTGGTCCAGCGCCAGGCGGCGCATGGTGTTCAATCGGCAGCGGCATCGTCCTTCTCCGGGTTGCACCAGAAACCGTCCGCGGCGATCAGCGCATCCGCTTCCTTCGGCCCCCAGCTGCCGCGGCGGTACGGCACGGATCGGCGATGCCTCACCAGCACCGGGTCGACCGCCCGCCAGGCGGCCTCCACCGCGACCTCGGTGGCGAACAGCGCGCCGTTGCCGGCCATGGCGTCTCCCAGCAGCCGCTCGTAGGGCGTCGCTGCTTCCGGCTGTTGGTCGGTCAGATACAATTCACGCTGGTCGCCGAGAAAATCCTTGCCCGCGCGCTTGACGCGCGCGGCAAGCGCAACGGCATGGTTGGGGGACAGCCGGAAGCGCAGATAGTTGGCCCTTTGCGTGAGCGGCGCCGAATCCTCGAACAGGCGCTGCGGCGGCGGCTTGAGCTGCACGATCACCTCGCCCACCGAGCGCGCCAGGCACTTGCCCGAACGCAGATACCAGGGCACGCCCGCCCAGCGCCAGGAATCGATGTACAGGCGCAGCGCGCAGTAGGTCTCGACGTCGGAATCCCTGGCCACCCCGGCCTCCTTGCGATAGCCGGCGTACTGGCCGCGCACCAGGTCCCCGGGCTGCAGCGCGCGCATCGCCTGGAGCACCTCTGCGGTCTCGCCATGCACCGCCGCGAAGCCCCGGTAGGCCGGCGGCTCCATCGCCAGCAGCGCGACGATCTGCAGCAGATGGTTCTGTACCACGTCGCGCATGCAACCGGCGCTTTCATAGAACGCGCCGCGGCCTTCGATGCCGAAATCCTCGGCCAGCGTGATCTGCACGCTGGCGACGTAGTTGCGGTTCCAGATCGGCTCGAGGAAGGAATTGGCAAAGCGGAAATACAGGATGTTCATGATCGCCTCCTTGCCGAGGAAGTGATCGATGCGAAAGATCGAATCCTCCGCGAATACCGAGTGGGCGATCCGGTTGAGCTTGCGCGCCGACGCGAGGTCGCGCCCGAACGGCTTCTCGACTATGACGCGCGCCTGCTCGGCCAGGCCCGCGCTGCCGAGCCCGCTGATCACCGTGCCGAACAAGGCCGGCGGGATGGCGAGGTAGTGCGCCGGGCGCGCGGCTTCGCCCAGGGCGTTCTTCAATGCCTTGAACGTAGCCGGGTCCTTGTAATTGCCGCTCACGTACTGAAGCCGGGAAACAAGGCGCCCCAGCGCCTCCCGGTCGTCGATCCTGCCTGCGTGCCTGATGCTTTCGCTTGCGCGTTTGCGCAGCTGCGCCACGCTCCATTGCGACGAGGCCACGCCGATCACCGGAAAATTGAGCGTACGGTGTTTCGCCATCGCGTACAGCGCCGGAAATATTTTCTTGTGTACCAGGTCGCCGGTCGCGCCGAACAGCACCAGCGCGTCGGAGCGCGGCGTATCGGGTTTGGTCGTATCCATCTCAGTTCCCTGTCTTCTTTTCCACATGCCCGCCGAACTGCTTGCGCATCGCCGACAGCACGCGGTCGGCGAAATCGGCGTTGCCGCGCGAACCGAAGCGCCCGAACAGCGCAGCGCTCAGCACCGGCGCCGGCACCGATTCGTCGATCGCCGCGGCGACGGTCCAGCGTCCTTCGCCCGAATCCGACACGCGGCCGGAGTAGTCCTTCAGGCCGGGGCTCTCGAGCAGCGCGGCCGCGGTCAGGTCCAGCAGCCAGGAGCTGATCACGCTGCCGCGGCGCCATAGCTCCGCGATCTGCGCCAGGTCGAATTGGTACTGGTAGAACTCCGCATCGCGCAGCGGTGCGGTTTCCGCATCCGCCGTGCGCGCACGCGTGCCGGCATCGGCTTGCTGCAGAATGTTCAAGCCTTCGGCATACGCCGCCATCAGGCCGTACTCGATGCCGTTGTGGACCATCTTGACGAAGTGGCCGGCACCGGCCGGGCCGCAGTGCAGATACCCGTGCTCGGCGGTGCCTGCAGCGCCCTTCCTGCCCGGCGTACGCGGCGCGGCCACGATCCCGGGCGCGATGCTTCTGAAGATCGGGGCCAGCTGGCGAACGGCTTCGCCCTCGCCGCCTATCATCAGGCAGTAGCCGCGCTCGAGGCCGAACACCCCGCCGCTGGTGCCGCAATCGACATAGTGGATGCCCTTGGTCGCGAGCGCCTGCGCCCGCGCGATATCGTCGCGATAGTAGCTGTTGCCGCCGTCGATGATGATGTCGCCCGTGTCCAGGTGCGCGGCCAACTGCTCGACTGTTCCGCCGGTTACGCCGGCTGGTACCATCACCCAGATTGCGCGCGGCCTCGCCAGCTTCGCCACCAGTTCATCGATCGACGCCGAAGCGCGTATGCCGCGGCCGGCGGTGCGTTTCACCGCAGCCGCGCTGACATCGTAGACGACGCACTGGTGGCCGTCTTTCGCCAGGCGCCGCGCCAGGCTGGCGCCCATGCGTCCCAATCCGATCATGCCGAGCTGCATTGTGATTCTCCTTTTCAGGCAGATAGGGCAGTAAGCTGCGCCGGACGAAATGGAGTCGAATACAAATGAGACTGGGCTACCAGCCTACAGTTCCGCGGCGACAAGATATGTGCGGCAACGCACATGGCCGCCTCGCTCCGACGGGTTCAGACAAAGCCGGAGTACGGCGCAGCGGCTATCGGGGGAGCGGACTTCCCGCGCCGGCGCCCGGCCAGCGGGGCAAATCTACTTTGTGGCTTGCGCCAGCTGCGCGCGGATGGTTTCGATCCGGTCGCGGTTTACATTGTGATCGCCACGTCCGAGCCGCGACGCCGAACGCACCTGAATCACGCCCTTGTTCCGGTCGAGGTAGAACTCGGTGTCGTCGACAAAGCCCATCAGCTTGCTGGTGAATTCGGCGTACAGATAGTCCGGCTCCGACTTCACCACCCGCACCCGCGGCATGCCGTCCACCACGCGGCGCAATGCCGCCCAGGCCCGCTGCGCATCGCCGGAATAGCGCAGCGGCTCGATGTAATGCCGCGCATCCGCGATCCTGTCGGTCTGGCTGTTGACGTTGTTGGGCGTGGGCTTGGGTGGCGCGAGGCGTCCCTCATGCACGCCCAGATTGTCCGGCCGGGTTCCGCTGAATAGTCCCATGGGCGCTCCGATGACGATGATAAGCGCGATCAAGGCGGTGATCGCGGCCGCGACGCGCAGCAGCGTTCCGAACAGGCCGGGCTTGCGCGTCAAGCCGCCCCGCGCGTTTGCTGGCTGGCGAAGTACACGGCCTTGCGCGCGCGCATCACGTCCCCGAGCGGGCGGTGCTCGGCGAGCGCATCCCAGGGGTCGAACACCGCCTGCTCGACTTCTTTCGTCAGCGCGGCCGCGGCCGCGTCGTCCAGCGGCTGCTGCGCAATGCTCAGGCGCGCGACCGTGACATAGGGTGACACGTCCTCGCGCCAGTCGACCGAGGCGTCCTCGATCGGCGTGCGCTGCTCATCGACGAAGAACTGCAGCTGCAGTTCGTGCACCAGCGGCCCGCTTGCAAGCTGCCTGCCGAAATCGGCCGCCCAATCGTTCGAGGCATCGGCAAGGGGCTGGTCGCGCGCGGGCAGCAGGCGCACGCGCGCCGCATACGGGCCGCACGCTATGGGCGCCGCGGAATGCATGCGCTCGGAGGCGAAACCGCTGAATTTCCGTCCCAGGGTCGCGGCGAACCTGGCCATGAATTTCAGCGCGCCGAGCAGCCCGTAGCGCCGCAGCAGATATTTGAACAGCGCGCTCTTGCCATTGGATGCCGCCATCACCAGGCCGACAAACTCCTCGCTCTTGGGGAAGGCGAATTTTTCCTGGTTGATCAGCACAAAATCCTGGGCTTCGGTGGGTTTGCCGAGCGCGCCCGGCCCGCGCACGCCGCGAACCTTGATCGCGAAGCCGCGGATATCGGGCGTAGCATCGCGCGCGCGATCGGTGCCGCCGTTGGACAGGCGTACCCAGGCCTCGTAGGCGCCCGGGCGAGCGAACAGGCCATGGCGCGCGTACGCGGGCAGATCGGGCAGGACATTGAAAGTAGCGCGCAGCGCAAGCAGTTGCTTGCGGTGCAGCGCGCGGCCCTTGCCGTACTTCGCCGATTTGCGCTTTTGCATGTCCACGAACTGCCCGGCATAGCCGGCAAAGCGCGCGGCTTCGTCAGGGGCTGCCGTCTCGCGCCATTCAGTGCTCGGAGCAGCCATGCGGGGCCCCCTGTGCGGAATCGGGTGGAAGCGCGATGTATCAGCTGTCGTTGCCGCGCTCCGCGATTTCGCGGTGCACGGCGGCCATGTCGACGCCCTTGGCCTGGGCAATCACCTGCTCCAGCGCCGGCGCCGGCAGCGATCCGGCCTCGGAATACAGGATGACTTTCTCGCGAAACACCATCAGCGTCGGGATCGAGCGGATGTTGAACGCGCCCGCGACCTCCTGTTCCTCCTCGGTGTTGACCTTGGCGAACACCACGTCGGCGTGCTGCTCGGACGCCTGCTCGAAGGTCGGCGCGAACGCGCGGCAGGGCGCGCACCAGGGCGCCCAGAAATCGACGATGACCACGTCATTGCCGGTCACGACCTGCTCGAAATTGTCCTTGGTGAGTTCCACGGTTGCCATGCGCGTCTCCGGATAGGTTTGCTGCAGGCGCAATTGTAGCAGGACAAAAGCTGAACGCCGCTCAGGCCAGCCCAGCCATAAACGCCGCGATCGCACGCCAGTAATCCGCCGCCTCGGCGATGCTGTCATGCTCCGCCGGCGCGATCTCGCGCCATTGTTTCGGCCCGCCCCATGCAGCGTAGAGCCGCTCGGAATGCGGCCGCGGAATCACGCGGTCGGCGCTCGCGACCAGGCACAGCAGCGGCAGCTTGATACCCGGCGCGCGCGCAATCGAATCGAAGCGGTGCTTGAGCATCAGGCTTATAGGCAAATACGGATAGATGCCTTTGGCCACGCTCTCGATGCTGTCGTAAGGCGACACCAGGATCACCCCCGCCACCGGACGCTGCGAGGCAAGGTAGACGGCGACGCCGCTGCCCAGGCTGCGCCCCATCACGGCTACGCGCCCGCCCTGGGCGCGGCCCGCCGCATAGTCATAAATCTGCAGCGCGTCGGCGAACAAGGCAGCCTCGCCCGGCTTGCCTTCGCTGCCGCCGTAGCCGCGGTAGTTGATGAGCAGCAGCGACCAGCCGGCGTAGCGGCCGGCGCTGGCGGCGAGCCAGGACACCTCTTCCGCATTGCCGCCGAAATAAATCAGTATCGGCGCCGGCGCCCGCGTATTCGTCGCGTGCGCGAGCCAGCCGCGCAGGCGCAGCTGGTCCGCCGTGACCAAGCTCACCCCATCGATCGCCGCGCCAGTATTGGCTTTCAGGGGATCTTCGACCAGCGGCTGCGGAAAAAAAAGCAGCCGCTCCTGCAGGAAATAGATCAACAGCGGAAAACCCAGCGCGACGCAGGCAGCGAGCTTGAGCCAGTCGAGCAGCTTGGATTTGAATTCGGCTTTCATTGCGCTCCGAACGCCGGCGCCGCGCCGGTAAGCAGCGGAGCCAGCTCATGCGGGCATCATAGTGAAGCCGGTAGAGGCTGGCAAAGCGTTCCCGAGAAAATCGTGCAGGTGAATTTTGCAACGGGTTCTCACTGATGACGCAATCATTCTATCGGCCGCGCGCAGCGCGGCGCCACCCGAATCTTGCGCCGGACCATTAGAATCGAAGCATGAGTCCCTACCGCGGCCGCTTCGCCCCCTCGCCCACCGGGCCCCTGCACTTCGGTTCGCTGGTCGCCGCCGCGGGCAGCTACCTCGCGGCGAAGAGCCGCGGCGGCGAATGGCTGCTGCGCATGGAAGATCTGGACCCGCCGCGCGAGCAAGCCGGCGCGGCCGACGCGATCCTGCGCACGCTCGAAGCCTGCGGCCTGCACTGGGACGGCGCCGTCATGTACCAGAGCCGGCGCGGCGCAGCCTATGCAGCGGCGCTGGCGCGCCTGCAGGCGCAGGGCCTGGTGTATCCCTGTGCCTGCACGCGGCGCGAGATCGCCGATTCCCACCTCAACTTCGCGCGCAGCGCGCACGACACTCCCTTCGCCCACGCCAGCGGGAGAGGGGGCGGGGGTGAGGGTCCTGGTGACGCTGCGCGCGTCTACCCCGGCACTTGCCGCAATGGCATCGCGCCGGGAAAAACGCCGCGCGCCTGGCGCCTGCGCGTCGACGACACGCCAGTCAGCTTCCAGGACGCACTGCAGGGAAAGCAGGGCCAGGACCTCGCCGCGGAAGTCGGCGACTTCGTGCTGCTGCGCGCCGACGGCCTGTATGCCTACCAGCTCGCGGTGGTGGTCGACGATGCGGAACAGGGCATCAGCGATGTCGTGCGCGGCGCCGACCTGCTCAATTCGACGCCGCGGCAGATCTATCTGCAGCACCTGCTCGGCCTGCCGACGCCGCGCTACCTGCACCTGCCCGCGGCGGTCAACGCCGACGGCGAAAAGCTGTCGAAACAGACGCTGGCGCCGCCGGTGGACGCGCGCGATCCGCTGCCGGCGCTGGTGCAAGTCATGGAATTCCTAGGGCAGGCGCCGCCGCAGCAATTGCGCCGGGCGACGGTCGCCGAATTCTGGAAATGGGCACTCGCAAATTGGAAAACGGAGCGCATCGCGCGCCGACCTGGTCTGCCCGCGCTCTAAACTTGGTCTCTACCCCTGGCCCGGCTATTCCAAGCCGGGTCCCAGGCTCAGCTGTGGACTTTTTCCTTCAGCTTGAGGGTGTGCTTGACGATGTCTTTCTCGCGATCGAATTTCACGACGCGCTGCAGCGCGATCTTCTGGGCCATGACCGGTCCGGCGCCGTGCCAGGTGCCTACACCATGCTGGCCCGCGGTCCAGTTCTGCAGGAGCTTGTGCACTTTCATGATGTTTTCCGTGGGCTCATCCGAGCCGAAGCTGTAGAACTCGTTTACATAGTCCTTGACCTCGGGATTCTTCAGTTCCTTCAGGGAGGGCATGGTCACGACCAGACCGCCGCCGATGTCGCCCGCCAGAGCCATGACCCGCCAGAACGAATTGCAGATGTTCAGCTTCGCCACATTGCCCATCACCTCGTCAGGCAAATAGACGCCTGAACCCGGCGGATCCTCTTTGCCCTTGATGGCGGCTGCCATGCCGCAGGCCCGGCCGGTCTCTCTCAAAACAACCATTTCAGTCAGCTGGTCATTGATGTGGCTAACTTTTTCCAGGCCTTTGTACTCCTGGATCAGGCTGCATGCGCCGATGATCTGATTCATGAAGCCTACCTTGCAGGTACCGCCGCAGGTCATCCTGTGCGTCTTGGCGAACCGGGTCACGAATTTCGCCGAGTATTTGACTTCGCCGCAGTGGAACACGCGGTTCCAGGGAACGAACACCTTGTCGAAGATGACCAGGGAGGTTTCTCTCTGGCCGAAGCGCGGATTGCCCAATTCCTCCAGATCATCGGCCCCATCTCTTTCCGCGGAATAGGCGGAATACTGGCAGACATAGGTAATCCCCGGCGCATCCGTCGGGGTGGCGAAGGCAACCGCGTAGTCTTCTTCGCCCTGCACATGCGAAGACTGTGGCAGGACCACCAATTCATGGCTGGCATAGGCGCCGCTGATGTTGATCTTGGCCCCGCGCACGAAGATGCCGTCGTCGTTTTTGTCCACGACTTTCAAGGACAGGAACGGGTCCGGCCAGTCCAGGGTTTTCTGGCTGCGTTTGCCGCGCGGCTCGGTGAGCGCGCCGGCCACGGAGAGATCCTCGCGTTGCACCATCTTGAGATACTCAAGGAACCTGGGGTGATACGCGGTGCCCAGGTCCTTGTCCATTTCCCAGGTCGTGCCGGCGAGCGCATGAAAGGTATCGTAGCCCACGCAGCGGTAAATACAGGTACCGAGCGTTTCGGCGGTAAAGGTCCCGGCCTCCGCCTTTTTCATCAGATCGTCGGTGCTGGCGCTGACATGCGTATAGCGGTTGACCACGTCGTCGATGAGCGGGGAATGGCAGCTCATGATGTCCTTGTAGCGCGGGTCCAGGGCCCATTCATAACTGGCCTTGTTCGCCTCGACCACCGTCCGCGTGTTTCTGTTTTCAAGGATGTTCTCCACCAGCTTTCCGTTCATGAATACGCGGGGCTTGCGCGCCTTCAGGCTCTGTTCGAATTGTTCGGGGGTCATTAGCGCCATTTTCCTGCTCCTTTTGCGTATCGAGATCCTCGCCTGGAAAGCCTCCAGCGCGATGGGAAGATCAATCCGGCGGGCAACACGGGATCCGCCTGCCAAGGGATTCGCATCGCATGCCTTCGCGAACGCACCGGCCATACGTTTCTACCAGAAGGCTTCTACAAGACTGTTGATCTTGCTCAAATACTCTGGCCTCAAGCAAGCAGGCGATTGGAGCGATGTGAGGGGGCGCTCAGACCCGGCGTAGCGTCCGTCGCTCGACTGACTCGGGCTCGGACTCGCACGCTGATGCAGCGCAAAACGATGTGGTCGCCGTACTGGACGAAAACACTTGCTAGCAGCGCAATCGCCGCCGGCTATCTTTTGATGAGCGCGCGCACCGAACCCGGCGGCAGCATCACCGTGGCCAGCGCCGCCAGCACCAGCGCCAGCGCCACATAGTCCTGCCAGTGCGGCGTTTCGGACAGCACCAGCATGCCGCTGAACACGCCCACCACCGGGATCATCAGGACCGCAAGCGAAGACACGCCCACCGGCACCGACGCAACGATTTTGAACCAGGCCCAGTAGCAGAAGACGAACGCGACGATGACGTTGTAGGCGAATGCGACCGCCGGCCACAGCGTCAGCGGATGCAGACGGTCCAGGTCGAACGCCAGCGCGCCGGCATAGAGCGGAATGCCGCCGAGCAGCAGCTGCCAGGCGGTGAGCGCGGTGACCGGCAGGTCGACCGGGTAGCGTTTCATCAGCACCGTGCCCAGCGCCCAGCTGAGTGCGCCGCCCAGTATCAGCAGGGTGCCTACGGGCGCCGCCTGCACCGCGCGCAGTTCGCTCGAAAGCAGCAGCAGCATGGCGAGCATGCCGAGGCCGACGCCGACGATGCGGCGCGCGCTGATGCGCTCGCCCAGCAGCCACGCCGACAGGGGCACGCTCCACAGCGGCATGGTGTAGGCGAGGATGGCGGCGCGGCCCGAGGGCATGTGGCGGATGCCGTAGGTGACGCACAGGTTCCACACGGTGATGTTGAACAGCGTGATCGGCAGCAGCCGGCGCCACTGCCCGCGCGGCACGCGCAGCGGCAGGCGCTTCCAGGCGGCGATGGCGAACAGGCCGGCGGCGCCGCCGAGCAGGCACACGCTGCGGAAACTCAGCACCGGCAGCTCGCTCAGCGCGAGCTTGATCATCGGCCAGTTGAAGCCCCAGCCCAGCGTGAGCGCGGCCAGCACCCACAGGATGCCCGCGGGAAAACCGCGGCGCTGCGGCGGTTTCAAGCCTTGTTCTCGGGATGCAGCGCAAGCTGCAGCGCACGCCGGTCGGCGCTGGCGTAATCGAGCTCGCCGCTGCGCACCAGCATGCACAGCTGATCGAATTCGGCGCTGGCCAGGTTCTCGATGCGCCGCTTCACCCAGTCGGCGGCGCTGGCGGCGATCAGGCGGCGCACGCGCCCGCCATGCGAACGGCGCGCGCCGGCGCAGGCCGCCGCGTGGCGCTCGATGACATCGGCCAGTTCGGACACGCCCGCGCCGCTGGTGGCGACGGTGCGCAGCACCTGCGGCGTCCAGTCCGCGTAGCGATGCAGCGACAGCATGGCGAGCAATTCGCGCTCGGTGCGCTCGGCCTGCGGCAGGTCGGCCTTGTTCACCACCAGGATGTCGGCGATCTCGAGTATGCCGGCCTTGAGTGCCTGCACTTCGTCGCCGAGGCCGGGCGGGCACACCACGATGCGCGTGTCCGCGACCTCGGCCACTTCGACCTCGGACTGGCCCGCGCCCACGGTCTCGACGATGATCTGCTGGTAGCCGGCGGCATCGAGCAGGTCCACTATCCGCGCGGCGGTGCGCGACAGGCCGCCGCCGTGCCCGCGCGAGGCGAGCGAGCGGATGAACACGCGCTCATGCGCCTGGTGCTCGCCCATGCGAATGCGGTCGCCGAGAATGGCGCCGCCGGAAAAAGGACTGGACGGATCGACCGCGACCACGCCCACGCTGGCGCCGCGCGCGAGCCAGGCGCCGATCAGCGCATTGACCAGCGTCGACTTGCCGGCGCCGGGCGGGCCGGTGATGCCGAGCACGCGCGCGCGCCCAAGCTGCGGCTGCAGCTCGCGCAGCAGCGCCTTGCCCGCATCGGTCTCATTCTCCACCGCCGACATCGCGCGCGCCAGCGCGCGCCGGTCACCGGCGAGGATTGCGGCGCAGGGGCTCGCACTGGACTCGGCGTTCATGCCGGTTCGCCCCGGCCTGCGCTCAGACCATCACCAGCGGCTGGCCGAAGCCCAGTTCGCGCCGCAGCGTGGCGCAGATTTCGCCGTGGGTGCAGCCGGCTTCGGCCGCCTCGACCACGCGCGCGAAAATATTCTGCTGCGGGTCGCCGCAGGAAGCGGCGAGGCGGTCGAGTGCGCGCTGCACCGCCGCCTGCGAGCGCGCCTCCTTGTACGCCCTGAACGCGGCGATGTGCGCCTGCATGTTCGCCGGATCCGGCGTGGCCAGCGCCTGGCGCTCGCCGCGGCCCTCCTCCACCCGGTAGGCATTGACCCCGACCACGGTCTGCTCGCCCGACTCGACCTTCTCCTGGAACGCGCGCGCCGAGGCGCCGATTTTCTTCTGCACCAGCCCCTGCTCCACCGCGGCGTACATGCCGCCCGCCGCCTCGACCTCGGCCATGACGGCGAGAATCCTGCGCTCCATTTCGTCGGTGAGCGACTCGATGTAGTAGCTGCCGCCGAGTGGATCGATCACGTCGGTGAGGCGCGCCTCCTCGCGCAGGATGTTCTGCGTGTTCACCGCGATGCGCGCACCGAATTCGGTCGGGCAGGACAGCGCCTCGTCGTAGGCGTCGGTATGCAGCGACTGCAGCCCGCCGAGGATGCCGGCGATCGCCTGCACCGTGACGCGCGCGATGTTGTTGAGCGGCTGCGCCCGCGTGAGGTCCGCGCCCGAAGTCTGGCCGTGGAACTTGAAGCGCCAGGAGCGCGGATCGCGCGCACCCAGGCGCTCGCGCGCAAGGCGCGCCCAGATGCGCCGGCCGGCGCGAAACTTGGCGATCTCCTCGAACAGGCTGACCGAGATGTCGAAGAAAAAAGTGAAGCGCGGCAGGAACGCATCGGGGTCCATGCCGCGCGCGCTGCAGTCATCGGCATACTGGATCGCCGAGGACAGCGTGAACGCCATGGCCTCGGCCGGCGTGGCGCCGGCCTGCTGCATGTGCTGCCCCACCACCGACAGCGGATTCCAGCGCGGCAGGTGCTGGCCGCAGAACTCGATGTGATCGGTGAGGATGCGGCGCGCGCCGGGCAGCGCGATGCGAAAAAACATGTGGTTGGCGACATAGTGGCTGAGGTAGTCGCTCTGGTTCGAGGTGCCGCTGATCGAGCGCCAGTCGACGCCGCGCCGTTTCGCCGTCGCCAGCATGAATGCGAGCAGGGTGAACGGCGACGGGTCGTTCATGGCGCAGGAGGTGCGCGCAAGATCGACGCCGGCGAGGCACTGATCCATGTGCTGCGCCGTATTCGCGACCACGCCGCAGGTGCCCAGCAGCTCCGCATGCACTTCGTCCATGTCGTAGCCGCGGAACACCGAGTTGCACGGTATCAGCGATACCGCGCTGGTGCCTTGGGCGATCATTTCGAGCAGGCGCGCGTTGTAGTCCGCCGGCGTGCCCAAACCGATCAGCTGGCGCTGGCTCCAGCTGCGGCCGCGGTGCATGCTGGCATAGATGCCGCGCGTATAGGGCGGCTGGCCCGGGTAGCCGAGCGCGTCGGCATGGTCGCCGTTCCAGTCCTGCGGCGTGTAAAGAGGCTTCACCTCGACGCCGGAACGGTTGCGCAGGGTCTTGTCGCCCGCCGCGCCGTCCGCGTATTCGCGCTGCCATTGCTCCGCTCCGGTCTCGCGCTCGGCGAGTTTCGCCGCATCCAGTGGTTTGTTCATGCGTATTCCTCCCTGTCGATCAAATACGGACTTCGCGCCGTTGTTGCGTAAGCCGCCCGATCTCGGCCGCGATGTCTTCGAGCGCGCTGCCCGGGTGGAATACCCGGGCCACGCCGGCTTCGAGCAGCACCGCTTCGTCCGCGTCGGGCACGATGCCACCGACGACGACGGCGATGTCCTCGAGCCCGGCGGCGCGCAGCGCCTGCATCAGCTTGGGTACGATCAGGTGGTCGGTCGCGAGCGAGGACACGCCGATCACGTCGACGTCTTCCTCCATCGCCAGCTTGACCACCGTGGGGATGTCCTGCCACGGCGGCGTATACACCACCTCCATGCCGGCGTCGCGCAGGAAGGACGCGACCACGCGGCTGCCGCGATCGTGTCCATCGAGTCCGATTTTGGTGACCAGTACCTTGGGTGCGTGCTTAGTCATGACGAATTGCCTCTGCAACGTTGGCGGATATTCAGGGTTTCTGCGCCTCGCGCAACAATCTGAGAAAACTGCGCGCAATCGCGCGCGGGGAATGTCTGCCGCTGTCGCGAAACCAGTGCTGGCTCCAGTTGAGCGCGCCCAGCAGCAGCAGGCGCAAACTCTGGCGGTCGGTCTCCGGCGGCAGCGGCAGCGCCGCCACCAGCTCCGCGAACAGGGTGTCGTAACCGTCGCGCAGCTTCACCAGGCGCGCCGCCGCCTTGGGCACGTCCTGCGGCAGCACCCGGATCACCACCAGCGCGTAATCGCCGGTCTTGAGCAGCGCCTCCAGGTGCGCGACGGCGGCGGCCTCGAGCCGCTGCCAGGGCTCCTCGTGCCGGGCGACGGCGGCACGCACTTTTTCCGTGATCAGGCGCACGCCCTGTTCGTACACCGCCACCAGCAGATCTTCCTTGGCGGCAAAGTGGTAGTAGAGCGAGCCGGGCAGCATGTCGACCGCGGCCGCGATGTCGCGCATCGAAGTTGCGGCATAGCCTTTCTCGCGAAACAGCCGTGCCGCCTCGTCCAGGACCTGCGGCAGGCGGTTGTCGCTGCGCGGCGCGCGTAGGGTTTGGGACATCGTTTCCGGACCGTAAGAAAAACAAACGACTGTTTGCTTTATAGCGGCTTTTCACGCGCCGGTCAATGTCCTGGACGCAGCTTCGGCATTCAGGTCCGGCGCAGGGCACCGCCGAAACCATGGGCAGGCCAATCTTTAAATATTGTGAAATCCGTTTGGCTTCGCTTTGCGACGGTCATGATTATGTAATAATTTCTTGGACTTACATTCGACGTGCGGCAGACGAGCGGCCGGCGAATCGCAAGCGGCCACGGATCTTTCGTCGCGAATTGCCTGTGCTTCCCAATCCGCACCAATGCCACAAGACGAGAGCATGAAACTGGCCGCCTTTCTGATCCCCCCCTCACTCGACCCGAAACAGGCGCTGCGCCTGCGCCGGTTCGGCCTCGCCGCGCTGAACTATCTGCTCGGCGCAACGCTGGTGGCGATCGCTTGGGCGTTCGGCGCGCTGCCGGCGGCGGCCGTGCTCCTTACCACGGCCGCCTTTGTCGCGATCAATGTCGCGCTGTACGCGACATTCCGTTCCGGCTTCAATCTGCGCTTCAGCGACCCCAGCCTTACGAAGCTGCAAATGCTTGCGGCAGTCACGCTGCTGATGTTCACCATTTACCACATGGAATTCGGCCGCAACATCGCGCTGTTCGGCTGTTTCATCATTTTCCTTTTTGGCGTATTTCGCCTGGACACGCGCGAATTCACGCTGGTCACGCTGTACACGCTGGCGGCCTACGCACTGGTTATCGACCTGCTGATGTACCGGCGGCCGCAGGCCATTCAGGAGGTGCCCCTCGAATGGCTGAGCTGGCTGATGCTTGCCGGATTGCTGCCCGGCTTCGCCATCATCGGCGGCCAGATCAATACGCTGCGACGCAGGCTGCGCAACAGCGAGGCGCGGTTTCGCAGCCTGACCGAGATGTCCTCCGACTTCTACTGGGAGAGCGACGCCGAACACCGGCTCACGCTGATCGGCTCGGGCGGCACGGCGAGCGGCGTGCCGGACCTCGCGCAAACGCCGCAGATCGGCCAGCGCCGCTGGGAGGTACCGTATCTTTCGCCGGACGATGCGGGCTGGCAGGCCCACCGCGAGGCGCTCGAAGCGCACCGGTCCTTCCGCAGCTTCGAATTTTCGCGCGTCGGCAGCGACGCTCCCGCGCGCCATCTGTCGATCAGCGGCGACCCCGTGTTCGACGAATCCGGCGCGTTCAAGGGCTATCGCGGCATCGGCACCGACATCACCGCGCGCAAGCGCGCCGAGCAGGATCTGCGCGATACCGCGGAAAGACTGCGCGTTTTTGCCGACAACGTTCCGGTCATGACGGCCGCTTTCGACGAGAACCTGCGCTACCGCTCGGTCAACAAGCAATTCGTGGAATTCTTCGGCTTTAGCGTCGAGAACATCATCGGCAAGCACCTGCGCGAAGTGATCGGGGAAGAAGCCCACCGCGAGGTCGAAGGCAATTTCATGCGCGCCATGCAGGGACATCCGGTCACCTACCGGAGAACGCGCACGCTCCCGAACGGCGAAGCGCGCCATCTCGAGGTCAAGCTGTTGCCCCATGTCGGCGACCGGGGCGAGGTGCTGGGTCTGTTCGCGGTGATCACCGACATCACCGAACACAAGCTGGCGGAGGAGCGCATCCAGCGCGTCGCGCACCACGACAGCCTCACCGGACTGCCCAACCGCCTGTTGTTCAACGACCGGTTGCAGCAGGCGCTCAGCCTGGCCAAACGCGACTCGCGCCAGTTCGCCCTGCTGTACCTGGATCTGGATAAATTCAAGCCGGTGAATGACAGCCTGGGGCACGCCGCGGGCGACGAGATGCTGCGCGCGGTGGCTGCGCGAATCCGGGGCCAGGTGCGCGAATCCGACACGGTGGCGCGCGTCGGCGGCGATGAATTCACGGTAATCCTGCCCCACATCGCCAGGGGCGACGAAGCGGAAATCGTCGCGAAGAAGATCGTTACCGCGATTGCCGCGCCGTTCCTCATCGGCCCGCATGGACGCAACGTCCAGATCGGGTCCAGCATCGGCATTGCGATCTATCCGGCGGACGGCTGCGATGCCGACATGCTGGTCAATTCGGCCGACGCCGCCATGTACAACGCCAAGCAGGCGGGAAACGGCTAACGATTGTGAAAAGCCTGATGCGATGCACGCGCGCCCGCGGCGCGCCGCGGCGCACTTAAATAGCGGCGTGATGGTCTAAAATGAAAATGATCATGTTGCGCCGCACCCCCATCCTGTTCCTGTTCCTGGCCCTGGCCCTGGCCCTGAGCGCTTGCGCCACCACATCCGCGCCGCCGGGCGGCGCTGCCATTGCGCGGCTGACGCCGGAGGCGCTCGCGCGCCTGCTACCCAAGCCCGAGCCCAAGTTGCCGCCGGCGGAGCTCGCGCGCCTGTCGCAGGAGGGCGCGGCGCCGCAGGACATCATCGCGAAAATCAGGCAAACCGGTTCGAGCTACGCACTCAGCGCGGCGCAACTCATCGAGCTGCACGACCAGGGCGTCAGCACGCAAGTGCTCGATTACATCCAGAGCGCGCGCGAACAGGAATTGCGCGCTTCGCTGGTGGACGAAATCAATCAGCGCGAACAGCGCCATGCCGAAGAACTAAAGCAGCAGCGCGAGCAGGAACAGCAGCGCAGCTACAACTACGACCCCTGGTGGCCGGGCTACCCGGGGTACGGCTGGCCCTATCCGTTCCGTCCCTACGGCGGCTTCTACTGGCGCCGGTAGACCACCAGCGCCACACCGGCGGCAGCCATCAGCATCCCGGCCATCGCCACCGGACTGAGCGTTTCGCCGAACATGGCATAGGCCATCAGCGCCGTGGCGGGCGGGACCAGGTAGAACAGGCTCGCCACCCTGGTTGCGGCGCCCTTGCGTATGAGCACATACAGCAGGGAAATCGCCCCTATCGACAGCACCATCACCAGCCACAGCAGGGTGCAGATGAATTCGAGGCTCCAGTGCACGCGCATGGTCTCGAATGTCAGCGCGAGCGGCAACACCACTACGGCGGCGGCGGCGAATTGAATCACCGAACCGGTGCGCAGATCCACCGCGCCGCAATAGCGTTTCTGGTACAGCGTGCCGGCGGTAATCGACAGCAGCGCGAGCAGCGACAAGGCGAGCGTCGCCGGCGTGATCCCCGACAGCGCCGAACGCCCGGTCACCACCAGCAGCACGCCGGCGAAGCCGAGCACCAGGCCTGACCATTGCCGGGCGCGCAACTTTTCTCCGAACAGGGGCGCGCTGGCAAAGGCGGTCAGGATCGGCTGCACGCCGACGATCAGCGCGCTCACGCCCGCAGACATGCCCAGATGAATGGAGCAGAACACGCCGCCCAGATAACCACCCTGCATCAGCACGCCGACCAGCGCGACATGGCCGATCTGCGCCGGGCTGCGCGGCCAGGATGCGCGCATCGCCAGCGCCAGCGGCAGCATCAAGGCCAGCAGCAGGGCGAAACGCAGCAGCAGAAAAGTCAAAGGCTCGGCGTAGGGCAGGCCGTACTTGGCGCTGACGAAGCCGGTGCTCCACAGCAGCACGAACAGCCCGGGCATGGAGCGCAGCCACAGCCGCGCCGCATTGCTCTCAACTGCGGGCATGGCTGAGACTGGTGCGCGGCAGGGGAAGGGTGGTTGCAGCCATGTGTGCGGCGGAAAAGCTGCGCAGTATAGCAAGCCGGGCACGCGTCGGTCGTTTTGGCAGTCCGTATGTCGCAGCAGAAGTGAGCCCCTGCTAACCTTCCGTCCGGCCCATTACCGCTGCTTCTATATAACCATATGTTCTATATTGATTATTTATTAACATGGCGGCGCGGGCACGCGTTGCAACTGGCTAAGGTGATGATTTTACTAGTATTTGTGCAACACATCATTAACTTAGCAGTCTTTCTTAAAAAATACTTGACAGGCAGGTAGTTGGGTGTAGAATTCAAATTGTTGCAGTGCAATATTTTTGAATTTCCGAAAGCGATTGCACCCCAAGTTTGCTGGACCCTTTCGTAACCTAATTGGAGATTGACCATGTACGCCACCCCCGAGCAATTTGCTGCCGCCAACAAAGCCAGCGTAGACGCGCTGTTCAGCATCGCCCAAGCCCAGTTTGCCGCATTCGAACGCCTGTCGGCGCTGAACTTCAACACCACCAAGGCCGCGTTTGAAGACAGCGTCAGCCAAGCCAAAGCGCTGCTGTCGGTCAAGGACGCGCAAGAATTTGTCAACCTGAGCGCCACCTCGGCCCAGCCGGCCCTGGAAAAAGCGATCAGCTACTCGCGCAATGTGTACGAAGTCGCGACCCAGACCCAGGCCGAAGTCACCAAGCTGGCTGAAGCGCAAGCTGCGGAAATGAACAAGACCGTCGTGACACTGATGGACAAGCTGACCAAGAACGCGCCCGCCGGTTCGGACGTTGCAGTGGCCGCGGTCAAGTCCGCCATGGCAGCCGCCAACTCCGCTTACGACAGCTTCACCAAAGTGGTCAAGCAAGCGACCGACATGGCCGAAGCCAATGTGACCGCCGCCACCGCGAACGTGGTGAAGCAAGCCTCGAAAAAGAAAGCGGCTTAAGCTTTCTTTTCAAAGAAAACGCCGACTGCTCTCCTCCTCCTCCTAGACTGTCGGCGGCCCCGGGCCAGACCCGGGGCACCCTGAACCCCGGGCTCCAACCCGGGGTTTTTTTTCGCCCCTGCCCGGCGCTTGCATTGTGCGCTGCCCGCCCGCATATCAGGTGTGACGGGGATCAAGCGGACTGGCCGGGGCCGGTCCATGCTGTCCTTAACACCGAGGGAATTCATACATGCGATCGCGCGATCCGGGAACGTGGATGTGGGCGGAGGCGCTGCAGATGCTGCAGGATGCAGAGCGCCTGCAGCGGCAGTTTTTTCGCATCGGCGTGCTCGAGGGCACGCCGTGCTGGGAGCCGCCGGTGGACCTGTTCGAGAACGGCGACGGGCTGCGCCTGCTGGTCGCCCTGCCCGGCGTCAAGGCGCAGCAGGTCGAAGTCGTGCTTGCGCCGGGGCTGATCGTCGTGCGCGGCGAGCGCTCCCTGCCGACGAACTCCAGGCGCGCCGCGATCCATCGCCTGGAAATCCCGTATGGGCGCTTCGAACGCCGCATCCCGCTGCCCGCGGGCGAATTCGAACCGGTCGACCAGCGCCTCGAGCAAGGCTGTCTGGTGCTGGAACTGCGCCGCGCAAGCTAAAGGAAAACACTATGCAACTCGAAAAGCCACATTCCCAGACTGCGGGCGAAAGCGCAGCCGCCAACACGGCCGCCGACAGCGCCGGCGGCGCGCCTGCGCTGCCCGAGGACGCGCTGATCCTCGTGCCGGTGCGCAACACCGTGCTGTTCCCGGGCATGATCCTGCCGATCACTGTCGGCCGCGGAAGCTCGATTGCGGGCGCACAACAGGCGGTCAAGGCCGATCGGCCGATCGGCATCGTGCTGCAGCGCGACCCCGAGGCCGACCAGCCCGGGATCGACGAACTCTGCGTCGTCGGCACCATTGCCAACGTGCTGCGCTATGTCACCACGCCGGACGGCGCGCACCACGTCATCTGCCAGGGCCAGCGGCGCTTCCGCGTGGTCGAACTGCTCGAAGGCTATCCCTACATGGTGGCGCGCGTCGGCCGCATCGAAGAGCCCGAGGCGAGCGGCAAGGAAATCGAGGCGCGCTTCATGCAACTGAAAGAGCGCGCGCTCGAAGTGCTGCAGCTGATGCCGCAGGCATCGCAGGAACTGGTGGGCGCCGTGCAAAATGCGGCTTCCGCGGGCACGCTCGCCGACATGGTCGCCAGCCTCATGGACATCAAGGCGCCGGAGAAGCAGAAGCTGCTGGAGTCGATCGACCTGCAGCGGCGCCTGGACGGCGTGCTCGAATTGCTGGCGCAGCGCCTCGAAGTGCTGCGGCTGTCGCACGAAATCGACGAGCGCACCAAGGCGAGCATGGACGAGCGCCAGCGCGAGTATCTGCTGCGCGAGCAGCTCAAGTCGATCCAGAAGGAACTGGGCGAAGGCGAAGAAGGCAGTGCCGCCGAGATCGCGGAACTGCGGCAGGCCATCGCCGACGCGCAAATGCCGGAAGAGGTGGACAAGCAGGCGAGCAAGGAACTGAAGCGCCTGGAGCGCATGTCCGACGGCTCGTCCGAATACTCCATGGTGCGCGCCTACCTCGACTGGCTGATCGAAGTGCCGTGGAAGGCGCCCGAGACCGGCACGATCGACATTGCCGAAGCGCGGCGCATTCTGGGTGAGGACCACTACGGCCTCGAGATCGTGAAGAAGCGCATCCTCGAATTCCTCGCGGTGCGCAAGCTCAATCCCGACGGCCACGGCCCCATCCTGTGCTTCGTCGGCCCGCCCGGCGTGGGCAAGACTTCGCTCGGCCAGAGCATCGCGCGCGCGCTCGGGCGCAAGTTCGTGCGCGTGTCGCTCGGCGGCGTGCACGACGAGGCCGAGATCCGCGGCCACCGGCGCACCTACATCGGCGCGCTGCCCGGCAACATCATCCAGGCGCTGAAGAAGGCCGGCACGCGCGGCTGCGTGATGATGCTCGACGAAATCGACAAGGTCGGCGCCGGCATCCACGGCGATCCGTCCTCGGCGCTGCTCGAGGTGCTCGACCCGGAGCAGAACAATACCTTCCGCGACAATTACCTCGCGGTGCCCTACGACTTGTCGCGCGTGCTGTTCATCACCACCGCGAACGTGCTCGACACGATTCCGGGGCCGTTGCGCGACCGCATGGAAATCGTGCATCTGCCGGGCTATACGCAGGAAGAGAAGCTCGAGATTGCGCGCCGCTACCTGCTCAAGCGCCAGTTCGGCGAGAACGGGCTCGCGCCCGAACAGCTCGAAATCTCCGACGCGGCCCTCGCGGCCATCATCGGCGATTACACGCGCGAGGCCGGCGTGCGCGCGCTCGAGCGCCAGATCGGCGCCGTGTGCCGCCGCATCGCGGTGAAAATCGCCGAAGGCGCGATCACGCAGGCCAAGATCGAAGCGAGCGACCTCGCCGATATCCTCGGGCCGGCCAAATTCGAGAGCGAACTCGCGCTGCGCACAAGCATGCCCGGCGTGGCCACAGGACTTGCCTGGACGCCGGTGGGCGGGGACATCCTGTTCATCGAAGCGAGCAAGAACGCGGGCGGCGGCAAGCTGATCCTGACCGGCCAGCTCGGCGATGTGATGAAGGAAAGCGCGCAGGCCGCGCTCACCCTGGTCAAGTCGCGCGCGGCGAGCCTGGGCATCGACGCCGCAGAGTTCGAGCGCGTCGACGTGCACGTGCACGTTCCCGCGGGCGCCATCCCGAAAGACGGTCCAAGCGCGGGCGTGGCGATGTTCATCGCGCTCGCCTCACTGTTCACCGGCAGGAAGGTGCACGCCGACACCGCGATGACCGGCGAAATCAGCCTGCGCGGCCTGGTGCTGCCGGTGGGCGGGATCAAGGAAAAAGTGCTCGCGGCGATGCGTGCCGGCATCGGCCGGGTGATGCTGCCCGCGCGCAACCGCAAAGACCTGGAGGAAGTGCCGGACGAGGCGAAGAAGAAACTCGAGTTCGTGTTCCTCGAGGACGTGGACGACGCGGTGCGCACTGTTATGGAAGCGAACGCCGGCGCGCCGGCGGTGCCGTCCTGACGCAGCCGCAATATTGACGATCGTCACGATGGGACATTGGGGAACGGGTAGCCTGATTGCACCGACCCGAAGTTCGGCTCCGGCCGGGCGGCGGCAGGCAATCGCGCGCAAGGCTGCCGGAATCGGGCAATGTGGGAGTGAGCGCGACCCACGCTTGTCAACATGAAAGGAGCATCGATATGGCAAACCTGACTCGTTGGGATCCATTCGGCGAAATGGCGCGTTTCGATCCCTTCCTCGACATGAACGATTATTTCAAGGGCTTCATGCTGCGGCCCGTGTTCCACGGCCTGGAAGCCGAGCCCGAGATCAAACTCGAGATAGCGGAAGCCGACAAGGCTTACACGGTCAAGGCGGACGTCCCTGGCGTGAAGAAAGAAGACATCCAGGTGTCGATCGAGGGCAAGCAGGTGTCCATCAGCGCCGAAGTCAAGCATGAGAAAGAAGAGAAGGAAGGCAAGAAGCTGGTGCGCAGCGAACGCTACTACGGCAAGCAGTTCCGCAGCTTCACCCTCGCCCACGACATCGACGAGGCGAAGTCGGAAGCCGAGTACGCTGACGGCGTGCTCAAGCTGACGCTGCCAAAAAAGGCCGGCGCAGAGACGAAGAAGCTCGCGATCAAGTAACTCCGGTCGCGATTGACACCGCGCCATGGCGGCCGAATAATCGGCTGCCATGGCGATTCTCAGCGGGCTACTGAAGCAAATCCTCGTACGCCCGCGACCTTTGCCGCTGCTGGTGCTGGACCAGGCTTTTCCCAGCCCGCTGTCGGCGTACCGCTACGCCGAATTCAAACACTACCTGACGCAGTTGCCGGATTCGGTGGTGCTGAGCACCCTGCCCGGGTTCGCGCAGCACCATGTCCTGTTCGCCGCGCATCACCCGGAACTCGCGCCGCGGGTGCGCCCTTTCGCGCCCGATGTGCCGCTGCCGGCGAGCAAGCTCGCCTACTGCGTGTTTCTCAACTCCGCCATCGCATTCCTTCCGTACATCGCGCGGCAGGGCCTGCCGCTCGCGCTGACCCTGTATCCGGGCGGGGACTTCGGCATCGACGATGCCGCCAGCGATGCGCGGCTGGCGCAGCTGTTCGCCTACCCGAATCTGCGCAAAGTCATCGTGACCCAGGTGGCGACGCTGGAGTATCTCAAGGCGAAGGGCCACTACGACGCGGAGCGCGTCGAGCTGATCTACGGCGCGGTGATCCCGGGGGAGTATTTCGGCGCCACGCCGAAGCGGCAGCGCTATGGCGTGGACAAACCGACGCTCGACCTGTGCTTCGTCGCCTACAAGTACATGCCGCTGGGCCGGGACAAGGGCTACGACAGCTTTATCGCGGCGGCGCACCTGTTGGCGCAAGAGATTCCGGAAGCGCGCTTACACGTGGTCGGAAACTACGGCCCGGAGGACATCGACGTGTCCGCCATAGCCGGCTCGATCCGCTTCCACGGCATCAAGCAGACGCCGGCATTCCCCGCGTTCTACGCCGGCATGGACCTCGTCATCTCGCCCAATATCGCGCACCTGCTCGGCGGCGGCAAGACCGACGGCTTTCCCACCGCGGCCTGCATGGAGGCCTCGCTCTCGGGCGTGGGCCTGATCTGCTCCGACACCATGCGCCAGAACATCTACTACGCCGACGGCAGCGAGATCTGCATCGTCGCGCCCGACGCGGATGCGATCGTCGAGCGCGTGCTGCGCTATCGCGCCGATCCGCAGGCGCTGGCGCGTCTGGGCGAGCAGGGCCGCGCGCGCAGCCTCGCCCTGTTCGCCCCCGCGGTGCAGCTGGGCGCGCGCCTCGCGGTCCTGCGCAAACTCATCGGCAGCTGAACCTGGCGGCCCCGGCTCAGGACCGGGCCGCCTTTGCCAGCGTCAGCGCCAGCGCACCCAGGCGTTTCACCGCCTGCTCGAAACGCTCCGACCAGGGATGGCCGCAGTTCAGGCGCAGGCAATTGCGGTATTGGCCGCCGGCGGAGAACAGATCGCCGGGAACAAAGGCGATCCCGGCACCCAGCGCGAGCTCGAACAGCGCTTCGGCGTCGGTCCCCGGCGCAAGCTCGACCCAGAGCACGACGCCGCCCTGCGGCTGCGACAGCCGCGTCCCCGGCGGAAAATGGCGCAGCACCGCCTCCGACATCTGCATTACCTGCCGCTCGTAGGCGCGGCGCAGGCGCAGCAGGTGGCGCGGGTAGGCCGTCGATTCCAGAAAGCGCGCCGCCACCAGCTGCGTCACCGGGTTGGTGGCGCCCGAGGTCATCGTCTTTTGCATCAGAACCTGCGCATGGAAGCGCCCCGCGGCGACGTAGCCCAGGCGCAGCGAGGGGCTCAGTGTTTTCGACAGCGACGAGCACAGCATCACGTTGCCGGCGCGGTCGAAGGACTTCAGCGGCCAGGGCCGATCCGGGCCGAAATGCAGATCGCCGTAGATGTCGTCCTCGATCACCGGTATCGCGCGCCCCGCCATCAGCTTCGCCAGGCGCTTCTTTTCCTCGTCGGGCATGAGGCTGCCCAGCGGATTGTTGAAATTGCTCACCAGCAGGCAGGCGGCGATGCGCCGCTCGCGCGTCGCGATGTCGAGCGCATCCACCGATATGCCGTGGCGCGGATGGGTCGGAATCTCCAGCGCCTTGAGACCCAGCTGTTCCAGCAATTGCAGCATCAGATAGTAGGACGGCGATTCGACCGCCACGGTATCCCCCGGCTGCGTCACCGCGCGCAGGCACAGCGCCATGGCCTCGGTGCAGGAGTTGGTGATCACGATCTCCTCCGGCTCCAGGGGCCGGCCCCAGCCGAGCGAATGGCGCGCGAATTGGCGCACCAGGTCCGGCTGATTCATTGCAGTGTGGCTGTTGCCCTCGAGCAGCGGCGCCGAGCGCCGCCCGACCTGGCCGTAAAGGCGCTGCAGCTGCGCCAGCGGCAGCAGTTCGGCCGAGGGCAACGCCGCGCCCAGCGGCACCATGTCGCTGCGATTGTTCAGCGCCAGCACGCGCATCAGCCGGCCGTTGATGTCGACCGCCACCGGGCGCGCCGCGCGCTGGGGCGTGTGCGCTTCGAGTTGCGCGCGCTGGTGCGGGACGGTCGGCCGCACAAAGAAGCCCGACTGCGGCCGCGCTTCGACCTGGCCGCGCTCCTCCAGCTGGCGCAGCGCCTGCAGCACGGTGGAGACGGACAGTTTCTTTTCGCTCGCCAGGCGGCGCACCGAGGGCAGGCGCTCCCCGGGGCGCAGCACGCGCGCCGCGATCATGCCCGCGAGTTCGTCCGCCAGTTGTTCGTAACGCAGTGCCCGCTGGTCCATGCGCGTCCTTCCCTACGCCCGCAGTCTGACGCGGATTTTCACCTGATCGCGCGCTGGCCGACAGGCACAGTTGGCCGCAAACTCGAGCAGCACAGTTTATCCGAACTGCAATTGTATCGGTGACAATTCTGTTTTTCTGTATCTGTACTGCAAGCGGCCGGATCCCTAGACTGGCACTGCATTCTCATTCGATGCCAGGGGAATTCCAGCATGCGCATGTCATTGGGAAACGGGGTCATCCAGCTTGCCGCGGGCACGCCGCTCGCTCTGCGCGGCGCGCGCAATGTCGAGCTCGAATGTACCGAAGGCGTGGTGTGGCTCACGCTCGAAGGCGAGCCCGAGGACTACCTGCTCGCCGCGGGCGAACGCAAGCGCATCGAGCGCGGCGGCCTGGCGCTGGTCGAAGGCAACCCCGCCGGCGCCATCCGGCTGCTCGGCGCAAGTTCCCGTGCGATCCGCCGGAGCAGCGGGATCAAGCGCCTTCGTGATGCTCTGGCGCGCCTGCCGCGGTTCGCAAAAGCGCTGGACTCGCTGAAATTCAGTTGAGCCGATACGCGCGTAGCCGTTTCATGGAATGGATTTGTCCCTGCCCGGCGAAGCTGCTAATGTGCAGTTCGAGAATAAAACGGAAGCAGGCCATGAAGAAACTCGCCCTCGTGATGCTCCTTATGTTGAGCGGCAGCGCATTCGCGGAAAACCACCAGCTCAAGCCCGGCTTGTGGGAAATGAAACAGATCCGGCAGGTTCTGGACGGCCAGGACACGGCTGCGCAGATGGCGGCACTCCGGGGCCAGATGCAGCAGGCATTGGCCAACATGTCCCCGGCTCAGCGCAAGCAAATCGAGTCCAGGATGGGTAGTCAAGGTGTGGGCTCGGGCGGCAGCACGCGCATCTGCATCAGCCCGGCCATGGCGGCACGCAATCGGCCGATGGTAGATCCCCAAGGTCGCTGCGAGCCGGCCAAGCTCGTGCACAGCGGCAACTCAATCCAGTTTGAGTTCAACTGCACGGCCAATGGCGCGACCAACGTCGGCAGTGGCACTAGCGTCGCCGAGGGGGACACGGTGACTACTCGCGTGGATATGACCGTGACCGACGCTCGCGGTCGCCACACGATCCAAAGCGAGTCTCAAATGAAATATCTCGGCCCCGACTGCCAGGGAATCAAAGCTGCCGACCAGCTCGCCAAATAGAGCGCGTGCTCATGCCTGCCTGAGCTCGGGTACTACATGACTCGCATGCCGTTCTTGACCGCCTTCACACCGCTGACCTTGCGCGCAACTTCGACCGCCTTGTCGATGGTCGACTGCGACGCGACGATGCCGCTGAGCTCGACCGTCCCATTGAATGTGGCCACATGGATATCGAATAATTTGAGCGTTGGCTGGTCCAATATCGCCGCCTTGACCTTCGTGGTTATGGCGGCATCATCGACAAACTGACCCGTGCTTTCTCTGGTGGCGGTTGCCGCGCATCCCACCATGCTTGCCAGCGTGAGGGCAAGAAATGCGGCGGAAGCACTTCGTTTCAGTTGTTTCATAACAAGACTCTCCGGTTGGTGGTGCATAAAATCAGGATCATGCCTGAACGGCCGGTGGCCATCGCGTCGCCCTTCATCGACAGGCGGCGCAGTCAGGCAAGACTTCCGCTCCTGACGGAACCAGGAAAGGGCGCAGGTATGCGGCAGGGTGTCGCGAACCCGGCAGCCTCAGCACGAAGCGGGGCTTATGCTTTCCCGCAGGCGATTTTCCACAGGATTTCCAATCCGCTGCCGGGCAAATGGGCTGTCCACGCGCCAGGCGCAACATTGAAGTCGAGTGCTGCGCCTTCCGCCATGCTCTCGGGGTGGGAAGAGAAGTAGAGCAGGCGCGACTTTTCGCTCTTGCAGTCGTATTCATATTCCATCTTTTCCGACTTGAATGGCTGGCGCTTGTCGACTCGTTGCAGCGCGACGAAGTCATTCAAAGCCCACATTCTCGCCACATTGTCCGTGGCACGGATGGTGGACGGGTCTACGTAAAGGGTCTCGGTCCTGCTGCTGCCGACCTTGACCCAGTCCGCCATCGCGCTGTTGCTCAAAACGGCCAGCAGCAATAGCGGAATTGCCTTGCGCGGAGAAAATGGCATCGGGCTACCGGAAATAAAGTGCGGTGAAGAGACTCTAGGAGGCCGGCAACTGCCGGCTATTCTCGGTCGAGCCGTCAGTGGATAGGGGTGGAAGACTCCCGCCAGGGAGGGAGCGGGAGTCTTCCGGGCGAACCAGCTTTAGAAAGGGAGAACGTGGGCTGGCCGCCGGTGGCTGGAACTGACCCAGGTACGCGATCGAGTCAGAGAAAAATTTGTGCAGTACCTCTTGCGTCATGCGATCAATCTCGTGTTGCCTTGAATAGCAGCGCCGGACATTGCTGCAATTGAACGGGCGCGTCCTGCGCCCCTCTGCAAATGCGCATTTATATGATGCTGTCTGAGTCGTGTTGATTCAACGAAAATTGTGTAAGAAAGTATTTCATCGAGTCTGACAGGCGCCATTTCGCATAAGGGAAAGTACCTATGCCGTGCGCTGCGGGCATGCAGGTCTTGTGCTTTTTCCGGCCGGCCGGCGCAGGCCCGCGCCGGATCGCATGCGGAAGCGGGCAGGCTGCTCGCGTAGCAGCGTCTCAGCCCTGCCCTCGCGCATGCGCCAGATAGGCCTTCGCGCTGCCCGCCAGCAGGCGCGGCAGGTGGGTGTAGATGTAGCGCACGCCCTTGCCCACGGCCTCGCGCACGTTCTCGGCGGTTGCGGGCATGCCGGGCGTGCGGCCAGCCGCCGCCATTTTGCGCAGGCTCGCCTCGATCGCCTGCGCCACCGCGGGCGCCCTGGGATTGCCCGGATGGCCCATGGACTGCGACAGGTCGGACGGCCCGATGAAAAACACGTCTATGCCCTCGACCAGCAGCAGATCGTCGATATTGTCGATCGCCGCCCGGTCTTCGAGCTGGATCGCGATCAGCGTGGCCTCATTGGCGGCCCGGACGTAATCGGCGAGCGTGCCGTGCGCATCGTAATTCGCCGCGCGCGTGCCGGCGGCGAGCCCGCGGCGTCCGGTCGGATGGTATTTCACCGCGGCGATCGCCTCGCGCGCCTCCTGCGCTGTATTCACGTGCGGCACCTGCACGCCCATCACGCCGCGATCGAGCACCTGCAGGATGTGCTCGGCGCTGCGCGTCATCGGACGCGCGATCGCGGTGATGCCGCAGGCCTCCGCCGCCATCGCCATCAATTCCACACTCTCCAGCGTGAGCGTGCCGTGTTCGCAATCGAGCAGCACCCAGTCGAAGCCGGCCGCGCCTATCATCTCCACGATCTGCGGCGAGGGAATCATCACCGAGACGCCGAATACGGGCTCGCCCGCGCGCAGCTTCTCTTTCATGCGATTGGCTTTCATGCGCCCTTCTCCGGTATCGAGCCTTGCGCGGGCCTGGGCCGGCGCGCACGCCGGATTCGGCATGCTGGCGGAGCAATTCTACGCGCAGCAGGCGGCTGTTGATGCAGACCGCGACCGGTCGACACGCCCCCGCAGCCGTTTCGCGGCATGGATTGCATCCCGCTGACGCGAACCCTCGACGCCATCGCCTGATCGCGGAAAGAACATTGCAAGGCCGTCGCCTTCTGCATATGATGCAGGCGCAGAATTGCGCTCAATACCGCACACCTTTGAAAAGGGGAAACGATGACGACCGCGACACTGAAAATGCTGGTCCTGGGCCTGGCGACGATTGCGATTGCCGGATGCGGAGGCGGAAACTCGAATAGCGCCAGCCAGGTTCAAACCGCGACGCAGAGTCTGCAAGTAAGGCCCGGCAGCGCAAAGTCGGTTGTGGTCAGCATGAATGGCGCCGGCCAGCTTCAAATCGGGACCCAGGTCGCGCCGGTCACGCTCGCCAGCGTGAGCTTGGCTGCGGATGCGTCGGCCGGGAGCGGCAGCGCGACAAGAACGCGCATCGACCTGAGCGTTTCCGATACCTCGGTCGGCCAGGTCTCCCCCTCGAGCTGCGTCCTGTCTTCCAGCGCGTCAAGCTGCACGGTGACGGTCACCGGCAAAAAGGCGGGGGCGTTCAGTCTGCTTGCGCGCGCCGAGGGCTACGCCGATGCGAGCTCCGACGTGACCGTAGCGGGCAGCGCAAGTCCCTACGGTACGATTTCGGTCGCCGCGGAAACCCGGACGTTTTTTTCGGGAGCCAACGTTCCCTACCCATTTTCGATCACGGTCAAGCTGGATCCTGCAACCGGAACGACGAGCCAGCAGATCCCGGCCGACAACCCGCTGTGGGTGTTGATGGACGAAGCCGCCGGAATCACGCTGTCAGGCGGCGGACAGTGTGCCCTGACAACGTTGTCGCCGAGCTGCGCGATTGCCGGAACCATAGACGCGACCAAGGTAGCCTCGAAGACATCCTTCACGAACACCATCAGTCCGACCGGCGCCTGGGTCGCGGGCAACAATGCTCCTTTCGGCCCGCAGGACAATGTCACGATCACCTGGAAAGGCACCGCGCAACAGTCCGCGGGCGTCATCAACGTAGCTTCGCAGAACTCGTCCGGCCAGATCTACCTCGGGATGAAGGCGCCGCTGTTCGTGTACCTGACCGACGACACCCTGCTGCAGTCGGCCTACACGGTGACCGTTACCAGCACCGACCCGGGCGCTCTGGCGTTCTATTCGTATCCGGATGGATCGAACAGCGACGCCAGCAGACAGAACGCCAGTTCCGCAACATGCGAATTGTCGCTCGATAACAGCAGCTCCGCCTCGCTTGCGGCTTCGACGACGTCCTGCGGTTTCGGCCTGCTGCCGTTGAAAGGGGCCGCGGGGAACGGGCTCGAGGTCGCGCTTGACGTGACGGTGGCGGCGAAGGCTCCGACGCCATCGGGCTACACGCCTTCCTACCAGAGCCAGGTCACGCTGGCGTCGGTGGATAACAGCGCGTCGACCGACGGCAGGACGATCACCTTCACCAACAACGCCTCCGACACGGTCATCGTCGGCGTTAACGCCGGCACGGCGAGCGCGTATACCTCGCCGGCATCGGTGGCCTCGGGCGGCGATCCCACCAATCCGGCCAGGACCGAGGCCGGAGCGCAGTCCTACTGCGGCCCCACGTCGCTGGGGAAGAATGCATGCCCGATCGGTTCGACCTGCGTCCAGGGCGGCGCCGGCGTGGCGAAGGGAAAAACGCCTTTCATGTGCTTCTGGGATAACCCGGGCTTCGCCAACGGAACCGGCATCCTGGCGCCCAAGGCCTCGACGACCCAGTTCATTCCGCACTGGTCGGGGATCACCTCCGGCGGCCAGCAGATTCAATGGTCGGGCAATTATTACGCGCTGCAATGCCCCGGCGCTGCCTGCCCGGGCGTTCCGGCCACGCCGGGCACTGGCCCCACTTACGCCGCGAACACCCTCGCCGAAGTCACCTATCAGCACAATACGGTCGACTATTACGACGTTTCGATCATCAACGGCGCGAATTACGCCTTTGCGTTTGGGCCGACCAGCAGCGAAGGCAAGTCGCCGCCTTCCGACAAGGAGGCGTATTCCTGCGGCGTCGCCGGCTCGAATCCGTTTCCGGGAGGCTATCTTCCGAACAGCACATGGAATTTTGCGCCTGACGCGGCGTCGAGTTTTCCGTCCGATCAGAAGATCACAGACAGTCCGGCATCGTATTTCGCCGTGGTCGCCCCCAGCACCACGACAGTGACGAGCTGCTCGGCGCAGGATACCTGCACCGGCGCCGGCGCCGGCGGAAATGTTTGCGGCTGGAATCAGAGCGAGGTTCTGAAAGGCAAATTCACCTTCGATGCGAGCAAGCGCGTCTGCGGCAACTTTGTGTCCTGGGCGACCGCGAACCAGATCTGGGGCTGGAATCAGAATACGGACAGCAGTTTCCTCAACGCCGCGCCCTTCGATTTTGCAACATCGAATGCGATCAGCCCCGCGTTCAATTCGCAGACGAGCATTTCGGTGGGCGACTTGCAGCTGTGCGCCAACAACAGCTTCAGCCCGTATACGAACCCGGCTCCCACCGGCCAGCCCGCGGTAATGGCTTGCGGGGGCACGAACTGGACCAGCATTGCGAAACCGGCGGTCGACTATACGACCAAAGGGCCGGCGTGGGTCCAGTATGTACTGCCGACCATCACCTGGTTGAAAAACGCCTGCCCGACCTGCTACACCTTCCCGTTCGACGACATGTCCTCGACTTTCACCTGCGAAAAAGGCGTGGCCGGCAACGGCAGCAATTACCTGAACTACACGATCGGCATTTCCAACCCGACCAATACGCTGAAATAATCCGCGCACTGCAGTCGTGGTTCGAACGCGGGACCCTTAGTCATGGCGACGGCTCGAGCTACGCTGGCGGTGCGCCGAGCGCCTCCCAGGTCCCGCCGGTCTCGTTCACGCCGCGTTTGAGTTCATCCAGCGCGGCCGGCACTTCCCCGGGCGCGCCGCGCACGCCGAGTTCGATATGGCGGCGCCGGCCGCCCTCGCCCACGCTCGGCAGGCTGAACACCTTGAGGCCGCGGTATTTCGCCTCGACCGCCTCCATCAGCGGCGTGAGCGTGCTCTCGGCCGACTCGTACACGATGATCGAGGCCTCGGTTTCGGCACGCGTGTGGAACAGGTGTGAATAGCGATGGTCGAGCACCCACTCGACCATGGGCCAGGCCATGATGGGGAAGCCCGGCACGAAGTGATGCTCGCCCAGCGAGAAACCGCGGATGCGGTTGTAGTCGTTCGGTATCGTTGCGGAGCCGCGCGGGAATTCGCCCATCTTGAGCCGGTTGGGCGTGGTGTCGGCGCCGAAGCGGGCGCGGATCTCGGCCTCGGCCTCCGGATGCAACTCGAGTTCCACGCCGGCCGCGGCGGCGGCGCAGGCGCGCGTGTGGTCGTCCGGGGTCGCGCCGATGCCACCGAAGCTGAACACGATGTCCGGTCCCGCTAGCGTGCGCCTGAGCGTGGCCGTGATCAGCGCCGGGTCGTCGCCCAGGTACTGGCACCAGGCGAGCGCGAGGCCGCGGCTGCGCAGGATCGCGATCAGCTGCGCCATGTGCTTGTCCTGGCGCTTGCCGCGCATGATTTCATCGCCGATGATGATTGCGCCGAAATGCATCGGTGCTCTCCTTCGAGTCTGCTATTGCGTCGCGACCGGCTCGTCGCGCAGCTGCGCGAGTCGGGCCAGACAGTAGTGGATGAACGCGAGCCCGCCGTACACCGGAATGAAAAACCCGAGCAGCGGGATCAGGCCGCACAGCGCGAGCGCTGCGCCGAGCAGAAACAATTCGCGGCGGTGTCGCCGGATCAGCGTATCCATCTCCAAGGCGCTGGCGTGCTCGGCCAGCGCGTCATAGCGAAATACCCGCTGATTGAGGTAGCCGAACAGCACGATCGGCAACACCGGCCACAGCAGCGGGATAAACCACAGCGGCAGCGACAGTAGCGTCAGCACGATGAGCCAGAGCAGCGCAGCCACGCTGTTCCACGCGCTCCCGGCAAACGTGCCGCCCCGCCGGCGCTCGAGCCGCGGATAGGCGCGCTCGGACACGTGCCCGACCATTGCGGGCATCGAAAAGACGCCGATGATCAGCACCGCCGTGACCAGCACCGGCGGCACGAACAGCAGTGCGAGCAGGATCCAGGCGAGATGCGTGGCAATGTACATCAGCGGCCACACCGTGATGGCCCAGTCGATCAGGGCCGACTGCTGGAACTGCAGTTGCAGCCAGGCCGCCGCCTGCGACCAGAACGCGAACGCGAGGCCGAGCCACAAAACCAGCGCAATGGCGAGCGGCCACAGCATCAGCAGCAGCATGCGCGGATGCAGCAGGCTCGCGAACGCTTTGATCAAGGCCTTGGTGATTTCACTCATGCGGGCATCTCCAAGAATAACCGGGGACAGACCACGTTTTTTCAACAACGTTTGTTAAGTAGACTCCCGGTTTCTGCAACGGAAAAACGTGGTCTGTCCCCGGTTACGCCCGGTTACGCTCCTTCATCGCTGCATACTCTGCCACATTTTCAGCAGACGTTTCGCCGACACCGGCACCGGCGTGCGCAGTTCCTGCGCGTACAGCGACACGCGCAGCTCCTCCAGCAGCCAGCGGAACTGGTCGAGCTGCGCATCGGCCACACCCTGCTTTCTCTGCTTCAGGTCCTCGCGCAGCCAGGCCTGCCACAGCGGATTGAATTCGGCGCTGCAGCGCGCGTCGCGCGCCGGATCCACGCGCAGCTTCTCGAGGCGCAGCGCCGCCGCCTTGAGATAGCGCGGGAAATGCTGCAGCCGCTCCCAGGCGGTCGCGGCGATGAAGTGCTTCGGCAGCAGCTGCGCCAGTTGCTCGCCGATGTCGCGCTGCACCTGCGGCAGAGCCTTCAGCCCCTGCAGCTTCTTCTGCAGCGCCTGGTGTTCGGCCAGGATGTTGCCGACCAGGCGGCAGATTTCCTGGGCAAGCAGCGACAGCCGCGTTTTGCCTTCGTCGCAGCGGCGCAGGAACTCCGCCTGCATGGTCGGCAGCGGCTCGGCCATGCAGGCGCGATCGTAGGTCACGCGCAGCAACTGGTCCCTGAGCGAAGCCGCGTCGCCGAAGGGCAGGAACTGCATCGCCATGTCGCGCAGCCCGGGCAGGTTCTTCTCCAGGTATTTCGTCTGTTCCTTCAGCTGCAGCATGAACAGGCGCCGCAGGCCGTCGCGATGCGCCGCGCGCGCCTTCTGCGGCGCATCCAGCACTTCCAGGTCGACGCTGTCGCCGCGATCGATAAGCGCCGGGTAGCCGATGAGGGTCTGCCCGCCCTGGCGGATTTCCATGATGTCCTGCAGCTCGCCGAAGTCCCAGCTCCTGATGCCGGACAGCGCCGCCTTGGGCTGGGCGATGGCGCTGAACTGCTCGCCGGCCTGCTCGCCCAGCTCGGCGCGCAACTGCGCCAGGTTCCGGCCCATGGCCAGTTGCCGGCCGTGCTCGTCCACCACGCGGAAATTCATCGCCAGGTGCCTGGACAGCAGCTCGGGACGGAAGGCGTCGAGCGGCACGACCAGCCCCAATTCCTCGCGCGCCCGGCGCGCGATCGCTTCGGTGAGCGCCAGCTCGTCCTTCGGCTGCCCCGCCGCCTGCATCGCCTCGACGAAGCCCTCGGCGAATTCGGGCAGTGGCCCGAGCTTGTGGCGCAGCTTCTGCGGCAGCGTCTTCACCAGAAGCGCGACCTTTTCCTTGAGCAGGCCCGGCACCAGCCAGTCGCAGCGCGCGGCGGAAAGCTGATTGAGCGCGATCAGCGGCACGGTGAGCGTGAGGCCGTCGCGCGCATTGCCCGGATCGTGCAGGTATTCGAGCGCGTAATTGCGCCCGCCGATGGTTAGCTGGTGCGGAAACAGCTCGGTGGTGATGCCGGCGGCCTCGTGCCGCATCAGATCTTCGCGCTTCAGGTAGAGCAGCTTCGGATTGCCGGCCTCGGCTTCGCGGCGCCAGTGCTCGAACGCGGCGCCGTTGTGGATACCCGTCGGGATCAGGCTGTCGTAGAAGGCGTAGATCAGCTCCTCGTCCACCAACACGTCGGGGCGGCGCGACTTGTGTTCGAGGGTCTCGATGTCGCGGATGAGCTTGCGGTTGTGCGCAAAGAACGGCGCGCGCGTGTCGTACTCGCCCTCGACCAGCGCCTGGCGGATGAATATGCGGCGCGATTCGGCCGGGTCCAGCGGCCCGTAGTGGATGCGCCGGTTGGCGTAGAGCAGGATGCCGTAAAGGGTCGCGCGCTCGAACGCGGCGACGTGCGCGGGCTTTTTCTCCCAGTGCTGCTCGTACTGGTGGCGCCGCACCAGGTGCGCGCCTATGCTCTCCAGCCACTCCGGCTCGATGCGCGCGATGCAGCGCGCATAAAGCCGCGTGGTCTCGGTGATTTCGGCCGCCATGAGCCAGCGCCCGGCTTTCTTGCCCACGCCCGAGCCCGGGTGGATCAGGAATTTGATGCCGCGCGCGCCGAGGTAGTGTTCGCTGTCCTCGGACTTGCAGCCAATGTTGCCGAGCAGCCCCGCGAGCAGGGCGCGGTGGATCTGCGCGTAGCTCGCCTCCTTCTCCGACAGCTTCCAGCCGAGCTCGGCGACGAAGGTATGCAGCTGGCTGTGCACGTCGCGCCATTCGCGCATGCGCCGGTACGAGAGGAAGTGGTCGCGGCACAGATCCATCAGCTTGCGGTTCGATTTCTTGTGTTCGAGCGCGTCCTGATAGAACTTCCACAGCTTCAGATAGGCGAGGAAGTCGGATTTCTCGTCGTCGAACTTGGCCTGCGCCGCATCGGCCGCGCCCTGCCGCTCCAGCGGCCGCTCGCGCGGATCCTGCAGCGACAGCGCCGCGGCGATGATCAGCACCTCGGCCAGGCTCCCCTCCGCTTTCGCCGCGAGGATCATGCGCGCGATGCAGGGGTCGAGCGGCAGGCGCGCCAGCTGCCGGCCGATGTCGGTCAGTTCCCGGTCTTCGTCCACTGCGCCGAGTTCGGCCAGCAGGCCGTAGCCGTCGCTCACCGCCTTTGGCAGCGGCGCATCGAGAAAGGGAAAATCCTCCACCTCCCCGAGCTGCAGCGACTTCATCCTCAGGATCACGCCGGCGAGCGAGGAGCGCAGCAGCTCGGGCTCGGTGTAGGCCGGACGCGCCTTGTAGTCGTCCTCGGCGTACAGGCGGATGCACACGCCGCTCGCTACGCGGCCGCAGCGCCCGGCGCGCTGGTTGGCGCTCGCCTGGGAAATCTTTTCCACCTGCAGCTGCTCCACCTTGCTGCGGTAGCTGTAGCGCTTGATGCGCGCCTCGCCCGGGTCGACGACGTAGCGTATGCCCGGCACGGTGAGCGAGGTCTCGGCGACATTCGTCGCGAGCACGATGCGCCGGCCCGCGTGCGGCTTGAACACGCGCTCCTGCTCCGCCGCCGACAGGCGCGCGTACAGCGGCAGGATTTCGGTGTGCGGCGGATGGTGCTTGCGCAGTCCCTCGGCCGCCTCGCGGATCTCGCGCTCGCCCGGCAGGAACACCAGCACGTCGCCCGGCCCGCAGCGCGCCGCTTCGTCCACCGCGTCGACGATGGCCTCGACCGGATCCTGCGCCTCGCGCGGCGCCTCTGTTACACCCGCGCGCAGCGCGGCGGCGCCCACGGTCTTCGCCTGCGCCGGCGGCCGGTAGCGCTGTTCCACCGGATACAGCCGGCCCGACACCTCGATCACCGGCGCATTGCCGAAATGCCGGGAGAAGCGCTCTGCGTCTATGGTTGCGGAGGTCACCACCAGTTTCAGCTCGGGCCGGCGCGGTAATAACTGTTTGAGGTAACCGAGCAGGAAATCGATATTGAGGCTGCGCTCGTGCGCTTCGTCGATGATGATCGCGTCGTACTGGCGCAGCTCGCGGTCGCCCTGGGTTTCGGCCAGCAGGATGCCGTCGGTCATGAGCTTGATGTAGGAGCGCGGGCTGATCTTGTCGGAAAAGCGGATCTTGTAGCCGACCGCGCCGCCGAGCTCGGCCTTCAGCTCCTGCGCGATGCGCGCCGCGGTGGCGCGCGCGGCGATGCGCCGCGGCTGCGTATGGCCGATCAGGCCGGCGATGCCGCGCCCGAGTTCGAGCAGGATCTTGGGCAGCTGCGTGGTCTTGCCCGAGCCGGTCTCGCCGCAGACGATCACCACCTGATGCTTTTCGATCGCCTGCGCGATGTCCGCCCGGCGCGCGCTGACCGGCAGCTCCTCCGGGTATTCGGGCTTGGGGCAGGCGGCGCGGCGCAGTTCGAGCTCGGCTGCGGAGTAGCGGGGGTGCTGCGGGATCGGACGCCTGCGGTCAGTTTGCTCGGGTTTCACCCCGCGCATTCTACCGGCTATGGAGATACGCCCCGAAACGGAATAACTGCAATTCGGCCTGAACTGCCATTGACGTTATGCGGCGTGGACGACGGCTACACTGTGCATTGCTGCCGCTCGACGAGGCCAGACAAAATAAAGCGGGGGCGGAAAATTCGAGCGGCTGCTTATCGAAAATCGCTACTCACACTATCGACCCGAAGCAGATATTCACGGTCTTCCGCGAAGGACCCGTTCCGGTCGAACTCCACGTTCGTTGCCGAGGCGACGCCCGACGTTCGGAAGCCGTGCCATCAGGCAGCCTGGGTAACGATGCTCTTCATGCGTTCCAGTTTCGGTGATACCACGGGCACCGTAAGCATGGTGCTCGCAATGGCCATCAGCAGTAGTGCCGTGAACGACTCGCTGGTAATGACGCCCTTGTCCATGAGGATATTGGCGAAGATGATCATAATCAGCGCCTTCGTCTGCAGCAGCCAACCGATGATAGAAGCCTCGCCCGGCTGCCATTTGAGGACCTTGCCCGCGATCTGAACGCCGAGCAACTTGCCCCCTACCGAAGCGAAGAGCAACGCGGCCGCGGCAATGAACACCGCCTCGCCACCTACGCTCCAATTGGTTCTCAAACCCGTGCTCAGGAAAAAAACCGGCATCACGACCAATAGCACATGGTGTCGCAGCAGGTCCATCTGCTTCTGGTCGAACCAATCGCTATCCATGACGGCCCCCGAGAGGAACGCCCCGACCATGAAATGTAGCCCGGACCAATCTGCGCCGAAGGCGCACACGGCGAGCCAGATCAAACCTACGTACCAGCGGTCCTTCTCAGGCAGCCGCACCATCAGTTTGCGGAATCCGTAACTGCAAACCGCAAAGGCAAATAGAAACGCGCCCTGCATGCTTACGCGCTGCCAGTCCATCAGGATTAGGGCCAGCACGCCCCAGATGGCGATGTCATCCAGGCTCGCATAGCGCAGGATTCGCTGCCCAATGGGCTGCCGCAGGATCTCCAGCTTCTCCATGAGCAGAATCAGGATGGGAAGCGCGGTAACGGCACAGGCCATGCCCACTCCGAGGACGAATTGCCAAGTCATCGCCGCGGGACCGACCCAGCCGTCGTACATCAGCATGCCCGCGGCCACGATGCTGCCCAACAGCAGCGGCGTGGCGAGCGCGAGCCCGGCTGTGATTGCACTCTCCCGGCGATGCGCCCAGGCCTTCTTCAGGTCCAGTTCGATGCCGGCGATCCACACGAAAATAATCACTGCCCACCAGGCGATGCCGTTCAACGATTGGACGACCGGCTGAGTGAAGACGAAGGCGTAGTAGTCCGGAAAACTTCTTCCTAAAATGCCGGGCCCTAGCAAAATTCCGGTGATGATTTGCACGACCACGAGGGGAGCGTAATAGTCAGTCTTACCCACGCGCCAGATCAGATACGGAACGGTGAAGATGATCGCCATCGCGATCAGGAATATCTCCGTAGTGCTCAGCATGGTTTGCATGGATTCTTATTGAAATTCTATGTACGCCACGAAATAGTCGGAATCATACGTGTCGGGGACGATTCGAACGCGTTCGATTCCGAGCAACAAGAGTGTGGGCCACAACAGATCGATAAACTGCGCAGCCAGAAAAAGCGAGTCGAGCGAGATCTTTGGAGCGGCTGATTTTGCACCGAATCCGATGCCGCAGTGGCCAATGGACATGGGATTTCGCCTAATGTTGGACATGAACGGCACACACCGGCTTGTCGGTGACACCAACCGACCGAATATACAGGACCGCTTGAGGTTGCGCCGACCGGGTGATTGAATGATCGGTCTTGACTAGGACATCTGGTCGGCATCGGCTTTGGACCAAGTGCGCGAATGGCAGGTATTGGCCGGGAGCACGTATTGAAATCCGTGCCAGAAAGCGGTCGCAGGTGTAGCTATGCGACCGCCGGGCGAGTGATTGCTAGATTTCGGTCTGTTCGGAGATCTCCAAAGCGTCATCTACCTCTATCCCAAGGTACCTCACGGTGCTTTCCAGCTTCGTGTGCCCAAGCAGAAGCTGAACAGCCCGCAGATTTTTCGTCCGTTTGTAGATAAGCGTCGCCTTGGTCAGCCGCATTGCATGCGTGCCATAGATCGTTGAATCGAGACCAATTGCTGAAACCCATTGATGCACGATGCGGGCGTACTGTCGCGTTGAGACATGGGGCGAGTCGGCGAGACGGCTTGGAAACAAGCATTGCTCCGGCTTCAGTTTGGCCTTGTCGATCCATGCCGCGACAGCGGTCCGCGTAGGCTCTGTTATTTCAAACTGCACCGGCCGTTGGGTTTTTCGTTGCACGACCATCGCCCGGGCAAGAATCTGATTGGCATGCGTGATATCGCGAGCGCGCAGGTTGACCAGATCGCAGCCGCGTAGCTTGCTGTCGATTGCAAGATTGAACATCGCCAGGTCTCGAGCCCGGCCCCCATTTTGGAGTTGAATGCGGATGGCCCAGATGTCTTTGGGTTTGAGGGGCGGCTTCTGACCGATCAGTTTGCCTTTGTTCCAGGGTTCCCGATGTTCGGTGAATTCCATGACAGACTCCTTCGTTGTTGATCGGAGTCTGATTGTTCTCCTTCTGGGCGAAGGGCGGCTTTCGGACGACGTGCTGACTGCGTACAACCGGCCAGAAGCGGAAGTTGCGGCCCGTGCCAGAAAGCGTACAGACGCAATGGGGAAATCGACCGATCGGTACCCATCTGCCGTCGAGTGCTGCCAGCGCAGATCGCCGCCTGGCGCGGCAATTTAGGCACCGCTATGTGCGCTGGCGTACAGCCTCGTACCGGTGCCTCGCTCCATAATTTTTCCCGACTCAACTCTCTGGACTCATCATGGCCCTTCCCAATGCAGTAGCTGACGAATTCGGGCGCGGACGCGACGCGCCAACTGTCTACCCCGACAACGCCCG
>JAAOZY010000274.1 GCA_012274205.1 Betaproteobacteria bacterium | reverse complement strand
TCATTCGCAAAACCTAGGCCGGAACGACCGGCTCCTTAAAGGCAATGGAGGGTTGCAAATATGAGTCACACGGTAAACGGCGTTGAACTCGAGACCGATGCGGACGGCTACCTGCTCGCGCCCGACTACAGTGAAGAAATCGTGCGCGTCATCGCGCAGGCCGAGGGCATCGAGCTGAACGCCGATCACTGGAAGATCGTGCAATACATGCGCGATCAGTACAAGGAACACGGCCAGACGCCGAACTTTCGCAACATGCTGAAAGACGTGGCTGCACTGATACCGGGCTGCGACAGCAAGGCGCTCTACGACCTGTTCCCGCTCGGACCGGCCAAACAGGGCGCGCGCGTCGCCGGGCTGCCCAAACCGTTCGGCAAGGGCGGATACTAGTGCGAAGCGCCGGCTAGAGCGCGCCCCCTTGGCCATCCGCATACGCAGCCAGTTCCACCGGGGAGCGGGCGAACGCAGCATGCCCGAACTGGCCAGCGTCATCGCGATGCTCGGCTGGAAGCTGTCGCAGGAGGCGATCCGGCGCATGCGCGCTGCGCAGTTCGACATCGATATCGGCACGCAGTACTTCGATTTCGTGTGCGAATACCTGGCGTTCATGCTGCACGCCGCAGACCGCCTCGCCTATCGGGCGCTGCCTGCCGACAAGCGCACCGGGTTTACGACCGCGCTGGCGCTGAAGCTGGCCGAAGTGGTGGAGGAAAATCGCGACATGCTGATGGCGGAATCGGAACCCGGCCGCTGCCGCCGCCATTTCATCGCTCTCGCCAATCAGCGCGGCGCCGAATACGCCGATTTCTCCTATGACGAAAAGGACGGGCCTGATTTCGGCTTCCGCCGCTTCTTCGGCAGCCGCCTGCTGGAGATCGTTCCGGAAAAAGACCATGCCTGGGTGATCGACCAGATCATGGAAATCGAGGCCCCCGAGGCGATCAAGGCGCTGGAGAGCACGCTCGCGGGGCTGTTCGCGCCCCCGGGCGAGGCGCGCCGGCCGCGGCGCGAACGCAACGTCGGCGAATGAACCTACTTGCCGAAACGCGCGCAGGCGCCGCCTTCGCACTCGAGGATGCGGCGGCGTATCAGGAATGGCGCGCGGCAAAGCTTGCGCACTTTCCCGGGACGCTGGCCGAACTGGTGGTGGAAGTGCGCGATCCGCGCGCGCTCAGCGCGGCAGAGAAGCAGGCGCTGCTCGAACGCTGCATGCGCGCGAATATGGCGGTCTACGCCAGTGCGGCGGGGGACGACCCGGACAAGGAGATCCCACGGCGCATCGGGCTGCAGCTCGGCCTGCGCGAGCTTGATCCCAATTACCTGGCGGACGACGACGGCATTTCGCCGCTGACCGTCGCCGAGCACGGCACGCGCGGCGAATTCATCCCCTACACCAACCGCGGCATCAAGTGGCATACCGACGGCTACTACAATCCGGGCGAGCGCACGGTGCGCGCGGTGCTGCTGCACTGCGTCCAGCGCGCCGAAAGCGGCGGCGAGAATGAGCTTCTCGACCACGAGATCGCCTATATCCGGCTGCGCGACCTCAACCCGCAGCACGTGCGCGCGCTGATGGCGCCGGATGCGCTGACGATTCCGGCGCGCATCGAGGACGGGCGCATCGAGCGCCCGGCGCAGTCAGGCCCGGTATTTTCCGTCGATGCCGGAGGCTTCCTGCACATGCGCTACACCGCGCGCGCGCTCAGCATACAGTGGAAGCAGGACGCCGCCACGCAGGCGGCGCTGGCCGCACTCGAAGACCTGCTCGCCACCGGCTCGCCCTGGGTGTTTCGCGGCCGGCTCGAACCCGGAATGGGGCTGGTCAGCAACAACGTCCTGCACACGCGTACCCCCTTCGCCGACTCGCCCGCGCATCGGCGCCTGATCTACCGCGCGCGCTATTATCAGCGCATCGGCGCCGGCTGATCCGGTGCGGGCAGCATGCAACTTCTCCCATCCTTCACAGGCGACATGCAATGAGCGACGCTCTGAATTATCTGGTCAAAGTGCGGCCCGACGCGATTCCCCACTACTTCAGGTTCCTCAAGGAAAGCGGCAAGTACCTCGATCCCAAGACGCGCGCGCTGATTTCGGTCATCACCAAGGTTCACGCGCAGACCGAAAACGGCCTGCGCCAGTACCTGCTGCGGGCGCTGCGCGAGGGTGCGAGCCCGATGGAGGTGCTCGATGCGCTGATGATGGCGTTTCCGGCGCTGGGGCTGGCAAAGATCGTATGGGCGGTGGACGTCATCCTCGCACTCGACCTGCCCGAGTTCCGCCCGGAAAACATCGGCAGCGCACCGCGCTGGCACGATGTCGCGGCGGCGGCGCAGTTCAAGGACGGCGAGGCCACGCGCATGGACTGCGACGGGCGCGGCCTGTTCGTCTATCGCAAAGGCAAAACCTATCGCGTCTACGATAGCCGCTGCCCGCATCAGGTGACCAACATTCCGCACCTCGCCATCGAGGGACTGCACCTGACCTGTCCCAAGCACAAATGGGAATTCGATCTCGCCAGCGGCGACTGCGTGAAGAAGGGCAATCAGCCGCTGAAGCACTTCGAAGCCAGGGTGGAAAAGGGCCGTCTGCTCGCCTGCTGGTAGGCGCGGCCGGCTCAGAGCAAGATAGACTGCGGATCCTCGATCCATGCGCCGATGATCTTCTCGGCGGCCGCAGGATCGTCCGCCCGCACGCCGATGAGGCGCAGCGCAGCCACGCGCCAGTGCGCGGCGCCGGCCGCGGCGGCTTCGCTCAGGGCCGCGGTGCTCCCGCTTTCGCGCCAGTTCAGGTAGGCGCGGGCGAGCAGCGGAAACACTTTGCCGCGCATGCCTTCGAAATTGGCGAAATAATAATGGATCGAGCCGACGGCGCCGCGCTCGATCAGCTGCGGCAGCGTCGACAGGCAGTCGGCCAGGTTGTCGCGCACCGCGCGCGCGATCACCTCGGCGCGCCGGCCGGAAAACGAGGCGATGAGATCGCCCCATGCAGGCCCGAGCAGCGGCCCGGCTAGCGCCTCGCCGAGCTCGTGCAGAATCAGGGTCTCGCTCTCCTGATCCGTCATGCGCTCGAGCGCCGCCGCGGGGTCCGCCTCAAAACCATAGTAGTCGAGCGCGGACTTCAGCGCGCCATCGGCTTTGCGCACGCCCCAGATCTCGATCTTGTCCCAAAGCCAGCGGCGCAGCGCGTCCCGGCGCAGGAACACCACACCGCCCTGAAGCGCGGCGGGCGGCGCGGTAATATCGCGCGCATATTCGCAGCCGGACACGAGCAGCGTGAGCCCCTGCCGCTCGTCGCGGCGCTCGAGCTGCGCCAGAAAGAAATGCGGCTTGCCGAACCGGCCGTAGCCGCCGCCGTAGACCAGGCCCTGCGGGAGCAGCGTGGCGTTGATCGCGCCGACGTCGAAGGCATCGTAGCTGCGCGCCCCCACCGGCAGCCGCTCCAGCTCGTCGGCCTGCAAACCGTCCCACAGCGCTTCGCGCGCCGATATCCAGCTACCCACCTCCTGCCGCGGCAGCTGCCGCGCCAGCGGGACTTCATTTTCCCAGCGGTAGAATTCGCGCATCTCGAGCAGATAATTGCACAGCGTGGTCTCGCGCGCATGGCGCGCATCGGCAATATGGCAGTTGCGCTGCACGCTCTCGACCAGCTCGGGAAAATTGGGCAGGTCCATCATCCTTCCTGGCGGCGGCGCCGGATTTTGTAGGCGACGATGGATTGGACTATGGTGGAGTACGGCAGGTTCGCGATGCCGCCGAATTTCCCGGCGCAGGACTGCACCAGGCCATGCACATCCGCAATGGCGGGGAGATCGTGCGGCTCCAGCGCCTGCTGCATGCCCCGCAGCCCGCCGCATTCCACCTGCATTTCCCTGGCATGCGGCAAGGGTTCGTCCACATGCGTCAGCTTGAGCGCAAACGCCGATTTCTGCCGCAGCAGCGCGCACAGCGCCGCGCACTCGTCGCGCGCCGACGGCGAACTGCAGGCGATGCTTTCGCGCTCGGCGATATTGCGCCGCGCCGCCAGCGAACACGCGCCGATCCCGGCGAACATCGCCTTCTCGAATGCGCAGGGGCGCGGTGTCAGTTCCTCGCGCGTGCGGCGGAAAGCCGATTCATCCATGCGCGGCGCTCAGTCGTCGTCCGGGTTGGGTTGCGGCGCGCGCTGCTGCGAGAGAAGGTCTTCGGCCTGCAGTTCATTGTCGGCGAGGATCATTTTGACCGAACCGGCCTCGGCCGGCCCCAAAGCGCCGCGCAATTCCTTGGCGCGCGCCGAGGCATCGCGAAAAGCCGCATGCTGCTCGAGCAGCTCAAGCCTGCGGATGGGAAAACTGAACACCTTGTAAATGTAGTAGGGCATGGTCAGACCACCGCGGCGACGAGCTGCGTGCGCGGAAAACCGCGCTCGAGCAGGTCCATCGAAACCGCGTCGACGAAAGCCTCCGGCCCGGCGAGATAAATGTCGAAAGCGTTCAAGTCCGCATGCTCCGCGCCGATGCGGCGCACCAGCTCGGTGGCGTCGCTGTGCTCCGCGGCAACCGGCGAATAGCTGAAATTGTCCAGTGCGCCGGCCCACGAGCGGCACAGATTGCCAAGGTAGTGGCCGCCCGGTTGCGAGGCGAGCCAGTACAGGCACAGCCGCTCCGACGCCTCCAGCGCCATGGCATGCTCGAGCAGGCTCTTGAGCGGCGCAAAGCCGGTGTCGCAGGCGATGAACACGATGGAGCGCGTTGAATCCGCGCGCAGCACGAAGTCTCCCCATGGGCCGAACAGCGTGACCGCGTCTCCGGGCTTGAGGCCGGCGAAAGCGCTCTGCGCGGCGTCGCCTTGCGCGCCGTGTGCAAGATGGAACTGCAGATTGCGGTCGTCGCAGGGGCAACTGGCGATCGGCAACTGCGCCGAGTTCCCCCCCGCCGTCAGGGTCAGGCTCTGGCCTGCGAGAAAGCGCAGGCGGTTGGTGCGCGGCGTCTGCAGGTGCAGCAGGCTGAGCCCGTCGCCGAGCGCCTGCACGGATTTCACCCGCGCCACGATCTGCTGTTCGGGAATGTCGGACGGCGCAGTCGATTCGAGCGCTTCGATCACCAGGTCGCCGACGGCGGTATTCGAGCACAGCAGGGTGTAGCCCTGCTGTTTCTCGGCTTCGCTCAGCACATAGTCCTGGTGGCGGACTTTCTGCACCTGGCCGGAGACGACGCGGGCCTTGCACAAGCCGCAATTGCCGTTGCTGCAGCCGTAATTGAGCGCGAGCCCGGCGCGCAGCGCAGCCTCGAGTATGGTGTCGGCGCCATCGACAAAGAACTCGTGGCGGCTGGGACGGAGAACGACGTGGGCTGACATCACCCGCAGCATATCATCCATAAGCGCGAGTGCGTTCGGCGCCGCGGACTCGCCCAGCACTGCTTCAAGTTCGCCATCGAGCAGCGCCCCGAGTCTTGCCGCCTGCGCGCTCGCGTCGCCCGAGCCCAGCGCCTGCGCTTGGTGCAGGCGCTCGCGCAGCTGCACCACCATGGCGTGATAGCGCTGCAGATGCACGCGCAAATCCGCCAGTTCGCGGCTTTGCTCGAACAGCCGTTGCGCCAGGATTTCCTGGCTCGGCAGCAGGCGCTCGCGCATGCGCCGGCCGAACGCTTCGTCCTTGATCTTGCGCACGCGCTCGAAGCCGATGTCGCTCTCCAACTCGGCCGCCGGATACAGGCGCAGCAGATCTTCGCCCGACACCATGCCGTCGAAGGAGGCCAGTTCCCCGCTCTGGATTTTCTGCTGCAGCGTGCCGCGCGCCACACCGACGAGGCGCGCCGCCCGGGACAGGCTAAGCAGTTGCCGCATGTATTGCTCCTGCAAGCGCAAGCGCGCGGGAAGCGCGGCTCCGAACCCGCTGCGACATGAGACCGGCTCTCAGTCGTTCAGATATTTCGCCCATCCCTTTTGAGGATCGCCGCTGTCCCCGGCTTTTCCCTTTTCCGAGGGCGCCAGCACTCGGCGCGCCATCGCCTGATTGGCTACGGCGACCACTTTGTCCGGTCCGACCGGCTTGGCCAGATAGTCGAAAGCCCCGAGCTTCACCGCCTCACGCGCCGTATACACCGAAGGATACCCGGTGATGATCACCACTTCCGTCTCCGGCCATGTCTCCTTGATTGCTTTCAGGGTCGACAAGCCGTCCATTCCCGGCATGCGCAGATCCAGCAGAACCACGTCTGCAGGCTCGGCCTGCATGTTCGCCAGCGCCTGCTCCCCGCCGCGCACCGATTCCACATTGCAGTCCTGACCCGCCAGCGTCCTCATGTGGCTCAAGCGCACAATTTCCTCATCGTCCACCACGAGAATCTTCCTCTTCTCACCCATGATTCGCCCCCGTCGTTCGATACATCCGATCACCCGTCCACGCCTTGCCGGATCCGCGGCTTTTCGAATCCCTGAAAAAACCGCTTGCGCTTCGCGCCGGCGCCAGGGAGCGCGACACGCGAGCGGGTCGTTGAATTACGCATGACAGCGATCTGCATGCGCGTCGCCCCCCCCGCTGACGTACGCCGTGGAGGTGCCGCGCGCATTCGATGAAATCCGCCAACTCCGGAACGGAAAACCGGCCGGCCGCCGCGCCAGCAGCGGCCGGATTCACCCGGCCGGCCGCGTCAGGTCCGCTTTGCGTAGCGCTCGTGCATATGCTGCCCGAGCGCGAGCATGAAGCGCAGCGTCTCCTGTGTACGCGGGTCGGTCATCATCCGGTACATGGCAAGGATTCCGCCTTCGCCGCGTTCGGCCTCGGCCTGCTTCGCCGCCGTCTCCATGCTCTCGAGCAGCCCGCCGACCATGTCGAGCCGGTCGACGAATGTCGGCAACAGGGTGGCAACGCGCTGCAGCGATCCGCTTGCCTCCAGTTTCGCCAGCATCTCCACCAGCCGGCCGGCGCCGCCGCGGTTGAGCCGGTCGAGCAGCGACAAGCCTTCGCTCATGGCCTCGGCCAGGCGGCCGACGATTTCCTCGGACATGGCGTCCTGCGCCGCTCCATAGACGCGCGCAAGCTGCGCCAGGCGCTCCATGTCGCCATCCGCGACCAGCCGCGTCAGCGTCGGCAGGGCCTTTTCCAGGCCCGAGCGATTGACCTGGTCCATCAGGCTCAGGCCGTCGCTCGCTGCGGCCGCGATGCGACCGACCATTTCCTCGGTCAGCGCGTCCTCGGCCGAGCCGTAGACGCGCGCGAGGTTGACCAGCCGCTGCAGGTCGCCGTTGTCCACCATCTGCGCAAGCTGCGGTATCGCCTTGCCCCGCCCGCTGCGGTTGACCTTGTCCATCAGATCCAT
>JAAOZY010000273.1 GCA_012274205.1 Betaproteobacteria bacterium | reverse complement strand
GCGTTGCTGCGAATCCGGCATGAACCCCATGGGAACCGGCAAATTGTCGCAGGCAGCGTGCGCCGGCCGTGTGTACAAAGCAGACCGGTGCGGCAAATGGCCCATCGGATGCCAGGCGACCGTTGAGTTGGTTCAGCGTGGATTGTGCAAGAAGAAGGTTCCTCTGCTTCGGCGCACAAGCCTCAGCATTGGTCGGCTGCGACCGCACCGGCGAAGTGGAGCGCGTTGGGAATTACTGACAGGCGCCGCAAGGGCTCAATTTATCCGCAACGCGTCAGGCGCGCCGGAACAGCGCAAGGAACCCCGCCGCGAGCATGAACATGCTGCCGAAGCCGCGGTTCATCCAGCGAATATGGTGCGGCTCGCGCAGCAGGCGCAGCACGCGCGCGGCGAACAGGGCGTAGGCGCTCATGATGAGGAGGTCGGTGGCGGTGAGCGTGGCCATGCAGATCAGGTACTGCGGCAGCGCCGGCGCCCGCGGGTCGATGAACTGCGGCAGCACCGCCAGCAGGAATATGGTCGCCTTGGGATTGCTCGCGTTGACCAGGAATCCCTGCATCACCAGCGTTCGTATGGTGCCCGGAGGCTGGCTCTGGGAGCCGATCTCCACCGGGTTGTCCCGGGCGCGGAACTGCTGCCAGCCAAGAAAGCACAGATAGGCCACGCCGACTCCCCGTGCCAGCTCGAACGCCAGCGTGGATGCGGCGAGCAGCGCGCCCAGGCCGACGCCGACCACCAGCAGCTGCAGCGCGATGCCCAGCTGCATGCCTATGATGTTGGCGATGGTGCGGCGGTAGCCGTAGCGCATGCCGCTCGCCATGCACGAAATCGCGCCCGGGCCGGGCGACAGGCTGATCAGCAGCGCGGCAACGATGAAAGCCAGCCAGACGTTCAGGCTCATGCCGTCGCCTCCGTTCCGATGTGGTGGCTCGAACATGGGCGCTGTCGGCGCGCGACGGCAATCGCGGGCGGTCGCATCCCCGCGGTGCGGGGCGGCCGATGAGGTGGAGCAGGGGCCCCATCGACAAGATGGGGATGCAACCCGAATTCGGACGCATGGGGCCGCCGGCCGCCCACGGCCGCCTCCGGGGTCAGATCCCCGGCTCGCGCCGGGGCCCCTCTTCCGCCCTTCGGCGGCCCCTGCTCCCTGCTCATGCCGCCGCACCCAAACTGTGCTCGAGCGACTTGCGCCCCTCGGGGGTGGTCATCACCACCAGCGTATTGCCCGGCTGGATGTTGAAGTCTTCGCCAGGATTGAACTGCCACTGGTCCTTGGCGCGCACCGCCAGCAGGATGAAGTCGCGCCGGTTGAGCTTGAGCGCGCCGATGGTGCGCGCCGGGTAGTTCTGCGGTATGTGCACCTCTTCCACCCGCAGCGCGTTGTCCGCGCGCAGCATCTCGTCGAGGAAGCTCACCACCTGCGGCCGGATCATCGAGGACGCGATGCGCATGCCGCCGGTGAAATCCGGGGACACGATGGCGTCGGCGCCGACTTTGCGTATCTTGTCGATGTAGTTCACCTCGTGGCAGCGCGCGACCACGCGCGCCGCCGGGTTCAGCAGCTTGGCCGAGAGTGTGATCACCAGATTCTTGCTGTCGTCTCCGGTGACCGCGAACACGCCCGCGGCGTGCTCGATGCCGGCCCCGATCAGCGCGCTGTCTTCGCCGCTGTCGGCGTGGATGCACAGCGCGCCGGGGCATTTTTCCAGGTAGCGCTCGATCGCCTCCTTGTCGGACTCGATCACCACGTAGGCGCGGCCGGTGGTCTCGAGTTCGTGCGCGACATTGGTGCCGACGCGGCCGATGCCGCAGATGATGTAGTGCTTGCGCAATGCCGCGATGCTCTTTTGCATTCTCCGCCTCCGAATTGCCTGGTTCATGTCGCCTTCGAGGATGAAGGCGGTGAGTGTGGATATCATGTAGGTGGCGACGCCGATCCCGACCAGAGCGATGGCCATGGTGAACACGCGGCCGCCGGGTGAATGGCTGAGATCGACGATCTCGCCATAGCCGATGGTGGCGATGGTGATGAAGGTCATGTACAGGCAGTCGAGCCAGCTCACCTGCTCGCCGCCGATGATCTTGTAGCCGACGGTGCCGATGCCGCTGACGGTGAGCAGGGCCAGCGTCGGCGTTACGAAGCGCTGGTAGATGCGCTGCGCTGCGATCTCAACGGCCATGTTGGTTGCGGAGCTGCCGGCGCCGGCGCCAGGCGCGGATGACGTACGCGCGCCAGCCGATCTGCACGCAGGCGTAGCCCAGCGCCGCCAGCAGCAGCGCGAGGATAGGCAGGCCTACGGCGAGCGGCATGCCCATGGCGAGTACCCACTGCATGAACGCCTCGATCGAGGCGCCCAGATGCGACCATTCGAATTCCGGCGGCCGCGCGAGCGGCACGGCGTGGCCGCCGACCACCAGCCGGCCGATCAGAAAAGCGAGCACATACAGCGGCCCGATGGTGAGGGGGTTGGTGTACAGCGTGGTGGCCAGCGCCACCGGCAGGTTTACCCGCAGGAGCACCGCGAGCAGCGCCGCGGTGAGCATCTGCAGCGGCCCCGGCATCAGCCCGGAAAACATGCCCACCGCAATCCCGCCGGCGACCGAGCGCCGGTTCAGATGCCACAGATTGGGATGGTGCAGGAAGCCGCCGAACCTGGCCATATGCCGGTTGTTGCGCACGGTTTCGTGGTCGGGGAGGTACTTGCGGAAGAACTTGCGTGGCATGGAATCTGCAATCGATAACGCGGTTTGCATGATGAGCGCGATTGTAAGGCAAATTCACGCCAGGCAATTCAACCGCGGCCGTGCTCGTCCGTTAAGCCCAAATGCGAGCCTGTATCATTGCCTTCGCCCTGGGTGCGTGCCTGTTGCAGCAGCAGGCGCGCTTGCCCGCGCTCACCTGGGCCTGGCTGCTGCTGCCGGCGCTGGTTTCCTGCTGGCTGTTGCGCACCAGAAACCGCCGTGCCGCGATGCTGCTGTTCATCGCGTTGTTCGGCGTTGCCGGCTTTTACTATGCCGCGGCCCGCGCCGAGTGGCGCCTCGCCGATCGCCTGGCGCCACAGTGGGAGGGCGTGGACGTCGCGGTGACCGGCGTGGTGGCGGGCCTGCCGCAGCCCTTTGATGGCGGCGTGCGTTTCGATTTCGACATCGAGCGCGCCGAACCCGCGGCGGCGCGCCTGCCGCGGCGCATTTCGCTCGCCTGGTACAAGGGCGCCAGGCGTGAGGCGTTCCGGGACATCGCGGCGATCCGCGCCGGCGAGCGCTGGCGCTTCAAGCTGCGCCTGCGCCGGCCGCACGGCAGCGCCAATCCCTACGGTTTCGACTACGAGTCCTGGCTGCTGCAGCGCGCGATCGGCGCCACCGGCTACGTGCGCGCCGGCGGCACGGCGCGCCTCGACGAGTTGGTGCTGCGCCCGGCCTACCTGGTCGAACGCGGGCGCGAGGTCCTGCGCGAGCGCTACCGGGATGCGCTGCCCGGCTATCCTTATGCCGGCATCCTGATCGCGCTTGCGATCGGCGACCAGAACGCGATCGACGCGAAGCAATGGCAGCTGTTCGCGCGCACCGGCGTGTCGCACCTGATGTCGATTTCAGGCCTGCATGTCACCATGGTGGCGAGCCTGTTCGCCGCGCTCGTGCACTGGCTGTGGCGGCGCTCCTCGCGCCTGATGCTGGCGCTGCCCGCGCGCAAGGCCGCGGCGCTGGCCGGATTCTTCGCGGCGCTTGCCTACTGCCTGATCGCAGGCTTCGCGGTGCCGGCGCAGCGCACGCTCTACATGGTCGGAGTGGTCGCGCTGGCCTTGTGGCTGGGGCGCGTGAACTCGGTGTCGCAAGTGTTGTGCGCGGCGCTGCTGCTGGTGCTGCTGCTCGATCCCTGGGCCGGCCTCGCGCCCGGATTCTGGCTGTCTTTCGGCGCCGTCGCGATCATCCTCTACGTTGCGACCGGCCGCCTGCGCGCCGCTCAGGCGCAGGAGCAGCCTGCCGCGGACCTGCGCACGCGCGGGGCGGGTCTGCGCTCGCACGCAGAGGGCCTGCGCAGGGGCGCAGCGGGCCTGCTCCAATGGGGGCGCATCCAGTGGGCGATCACGCTGGCGCTGGCGCCGCTGCTGCTCGTATGGTTCCAGCAGATGTCGCTGGTGTCGCCGCTCGCGAATGCGGTGGCGATCCCGATGGTGAGCCTGGTGGTGACGCCGCTGGCGCTCGCGGGCAGCGTGCTGCCCTTCGATTTCATCCTCAAGCTCGCGCACGCGCTGATGGCGCTGCAGATGTGGCTGCTCGAATGGTGCGCGGCCCTGCCGGCAGCGGTGTGGCAGCAGCACGCACCGGCGGGCTGGACCGTGGCGCTGGCGCTGGCTGGATGTGTTTGGATGCTGCTGCCGCGCGGCGTGCCGGCGCGCTGGCTCGGCCTGCCGCTGCTGTTGCCGCTGTTCGCCGTGGCGCCGGCCGCGCCTGCACCCGGCGCGCTGTGGCTGACCGTGCTCGACGTGGGGCAGGGCTTGTCCGTGTTCGCGCAGACCGGGCGGCATGCGCTGCTCTACGACGCCGGTCCGGCGTTCAACCCGCAGGCCGACAGCGGCAGCCGCGTGATCCTGCCCTTCCTGCGCGCTTCGGGCATCGCGCAGCTCGATGCGATGGTCATCAGCCACGACGACAACGACCATGCGGGCGGCGCCGCCACCGTGCTCGCGGGGCTGCCGGTGGCGGCCCTCTATTCCTCGGTGCCGGCCGCACACCCCGCCTGGCTCGCAGCCCAAGGCTATCGGCTGCCCTGCGCCGCGGGGCAGGGCTGGAGCTGGGACGGGGTGCGCTTCGAGCTGCTGCACCCGGACGCCGCGAGCTACGCGCGCGAGCGCACCAAATCCAACGACCGCAGTTGCGTGCTGAAAATCAGCGCGGCGCACGGCTCGGTGCTGCTCACCGGCGACATCGAGGCGCGCTCGGAAAAGGAACTGCTCGCGCGCGCGCCCGACGCGCTGCGCGCCGAGGTGCTGGTGACGCCGCACCACAGCAGCCGCACCTCGTCCACCGAAGCATTCATCGCCGCGGTCCAGCCGCAATGGGCGCTGCTGCCGGTCGGCTACCGCAACCGCTTCGGCCATCCGCGCGAGGAGGTGCTCGAGCGCTACCGCGCCAGCGGGGCGCAGATGCTACGCACCGACAAGGCCGGTGCCGTGCTGGTGAAAATCGACGGCGACGGGATCAGTGTCGAGCCCTACCGCGGGCTGAGGCGGCGCTACTGGTATGCGGACTGATACGCGACGCTGGCGCTGAGCCGATCAGCGCTATTGGCCTATGCGAGGGGCGCAAGCTTTCGTCCCCGATACGAACGGTCTGAGCCATTTGAATTGGGCGCTGCGACTGTTCGGACGGCGTGCAATCCGATAGAGTGGGCGTGAATGCGCTGCAGGATGGGTCGCCGAGGGACGTCCGGAATTTCAGCCGCGAGGGTTCGGAACCTGGAGCGATGGCTTCGGCGCAACTGACGGCTTGCGCTGAATTGTCAAATGGCTCAAGAGCATGTGCCAATGCAATTTTCCAAGAGAAAACTACAAATTGTCGCGCCGAGATCGATGACAACTGTCAAAAAAATGTCAATCAATTCACAATAGATCCGCCCACAAAGATCATCATGGCACTAGAAGACGCAATCATCGGTCGCCTCAACAAATTGATTGGAGATGCACAACAGCTTTCCCGCGGCGACGCGTGGGCCCAGCGCGCAACTGGGCGATAGATACTATAGCGACCCCTTCCGGTTTTCTTGGAGACATCATGCCGCTGACTGAACTGAACCACTACTTCGTTCGCGCTAACAACCTCGAGTTGTCCAGGCGCTTCTACTGCGAGGTCCTCGGTTTTGAGCAAATGCCGCGGCCGGACTTTCCGTTCCCCGGCTATTGGCTCGGCGTCGGCGGCAAGGTCCAGGTTCATATGGGTGCGCACGGCATCCCGAACCCGGAGCTCTACTACCATGGCACCACGCCCCAGTCTGCAACCGACAATGCCGGGGTCGTCGATCACATCGCCTTCTCCGCGACCGACCCAGCAAGCTTCGCTGCGCGCTTCGAATCCATGGGAATCCATGCGCGCAAGCGCTACTTGCCGGAGATCCGGCTGTTCCAGATGTTCGTCAAAGATCCTGACGGGCTCACCATTGAGCTCAATTTTCACGGCATCGAGCTCGAGCCAAGCTGGGCTGCGCATAGCGAAAACTATGCCGCCATGCCGCGCGTGGCCGACGCTCAAAGATGAACGCGCCGAATTGCCTGGTGCCCCTAAGCCGGCGCTTGGCCGGACGCCCCGACTGCGTGTCCACAGGCGGGACGCCGGTTCGCTTGATAGGTCGGGGAGCGGCGAAGCGGGGGGTCTCATGAACACGTCAGAGTTACTTCGTTGGCAGTGGGAGGGATATCCGCGCTATCACCGCTCGCGCTTCAATCTATTGCTTCATATCGTGGTTGTACCCGTGTTCTTGGCGGGCAGTGTTGCCCTCCTCGTGGCAGTCGTTCGGTGGTCATGGCTCACTGGCATCGTCGGAATTGTCGCGATGGTCTTCTCGATTGCGCTCCAGGGACGCGGTCACCGTCTGAGCCGGTGCCGCCGGAGCCTTTCACGAGCCCGCTCAATGCGGTGTCGCGCATTTTCCTGGAGCAGTGGGTGACGTTTCCGCGCTTCGTATTGTCCGGGGGCTGGTCTCGTGCTCTGCGCGAGCAATCAGCGCCCTGAACCATCAATCGCGAGGACGTTCGTCGCATGCCCTGCGTCATTACGCCCGAGCAGCTAGCCGCGATCGCCGGGAAGGCCACGCCGCTGATGGTGGAACTCGCGCAGTGGCTAAACACCACCTGCCCGAGCTACGACATCGATACGCCGCAGGAGTACTGCCACTTCCTCGCGCAGGCCTGCCATGAGTCCGACCACTTCAAAACCCTGCGCGAATACGCCTCCGGCCGCGCCTACGAGGGCAGGTCCGATCTGGGCAACACGCAGCCCGGCGACGGCGTGCGCTTCAAGGGGCGGGGGATTTTCCAGACCACCGGGCGCGCGAATTACCTGCAGCTGGGACTCAAGCAGGGGCACCGGGACCTGTTCATCAACAGCCCGGCGTTGCTGGAGCAGCCGGAATACGCGGTCTGGAGCGCCTGCGAGTTCTGGCGCACGCGCGGCCTGAACGACGTCGCCAACCACGCCGACGGGGACCTGCTGAAGAAGAAGTACCGACGCAAGATTATCGATGTGTCGCCGGTGGAGTTCATCAGCATCACCATCAATGGCGGCTACAGGGGCATGGCCGAGCGCAAGAAATACTACGCCCTCGCGCAAGGCGTGCTGAATTAGAACCTGCGGCATACTCCAGTGCCGGGTCGCCTTCCTCGTATAATCCGGCGTATCAGTCACACAGGAGGGATCGGTCCATGAATCCGGAGAAAATCAAGGTGCGCCTGGAGAACGGCCAGACCATGGAGGTCGTGGTGCTGTCCAAGCGCGCCAGCGCGATAGAGGTCGTGCTCGGCGAGGGCATCCACAACGTCAAGTGCCAGCTGACGCCGACGCGCAACGGCCTGTCCTACGCCGGCAGCATCATGGGACGCGAGATCATCTACGAACGCAGCCGCGACAAAGTGCAGGCGGACATCGACATGGTCAACCCGACGCTGAAAAAATCCCGATGATCACGCCCGGCCATGCCGTAATGATGGCGGCGTACAACGAATGGATGAATGAAAAGCTTTATGCGGCAGCGGGCAAGCTGACGGCGGCGGAGCTCGCGGCGGACCGAAAGGCGTTCTTCGGGTCGATCATCGGCACGCTCAACCACATCGTCGTCGGCGACACGATCTGGCTGAAGCGCTTCGCCGCGCATCCGTCGCGGCCCGCGGCGCTGGACCCGATCCGCGCGCTGCGCGCGCCCGCATCGCTGGACGCGCTGCTGTTCACCGACCTGGCGGCATTGCGCGAACATCGCAGTATGCTCGACGGCGCGATCAAGGCCTGGGCCGCGGTGCTGACTGAAGCGGACCTGCTGCATGTCCTGCATTACGCCAACACCAAAGGCATTGCCGCGCAAAAGCGGCTGGGCGGCCTCGTCGTGCACTTTTTCAATCACCAGACCCACCACCGGGGGCAGGCGAGCACGCTGCTTTACCAGGCGGGCCAGGACGTGGGCGTGACCGACCTGCTCGCGCTGATCCCGAACGAGCCCGGCGTTTGAGGCGATGCGGGTCCTGAAAGCCGGGGTGCTCGGGATCGTCGCCGGCGTCGGCGTGTGCGCCGCGACCGTCGCCCTATAATCCTGGACGATCCGGCCACGGAACCGGAATCAAACTGGAGGACGTCACATGAGCGAGGAATTCAGGCAGCGCGAAGTACAGTGCATCACGCCGGGCGGGTTGCACCGCATGGCCTACACCGAGTGGGGCGAGCCGGGCGGCCGCAAAGTGCTGGTGTGCGTGCACGGGCTGTCGCGCTGCGGGCGCGATTTCGACACGCTGGCGCGGGCGATGCTGGGCGAATACCGCGTGGTTTGCCCCGACGTCCCCGGCCGCGGCCTGAGCGGCTGGCTGAAGAACCCGATGGAATACCAGGTGCAGACTTACGTCGCCGACATGGTGACGCTGCTCGCGCGGCTGGACGCCGATTGCGTGCACTGGGTCGGCACCTCGATGGGCGGCCTGATCGGCATGACGCTGGCGAGCCTGCCCGAGACGCCGCTGCAAAAGCTGGTGCTGAACGACGTCGGGCCCATCGTCGCCGCGGCCTCACTATCCCGCATCGGCGAATACCTCGGCAAGGCCCCGGCGTTTCCCGACTACGCCGCGGCAGTCCAGTACATACGCGCGGTAAGCGCGCCGTTCGGCACGCACAGCGATGCGGAGTGGTCCACGCTGACCGAGCACGTCGTGCGCCGCCAGGCGGACGGCAGCTACCGCATGCATTACGACCCGGCGATCGCGCTGCCGTTCCTGGCGGCGAAGATCGACAAGGATATCGAGTTGTGGAATTACTACGACGCGATCAAGTGCCCGACACTGGTGATGCGCGGCGCGCAGTCCGATCTGCTCAAGCGCGAGACCCTGCAGGAAATGGCCGGCCGCGGCCCGCGCGCGAAGACTGTGGAAATTCCGGGCGTCGGACATGCGCCCACGCTGATGCACGCTGAGCAGGTCGCGATGGTGCGCGATTTTCTGCTCGGCGCCTGATATTGGTTGCCATTTCGGACGGTCCGAACGCAGCGCAGCAGTGAGCTTGAAGTTGTTCCCGCCTCCCGTTCCCTGATGCATTCGGGCGCGAGAGCGCGTATCGTGGTGGCATAGTCTTTGCTGTTACGTGGGTGCCCGGCGCTTATCTACGCCTCACATGCCCACATTAGATGAATCTCCAAACATACAATCCGGCGGGCGCGTACGACGAGCTGATCGGCGCGGACGGCAAGCCGCGCCCGGCGGCCAGGGCATTGTTCGATTACCTGGCCAAATTGAAACCGGCCGAATTGAACCAGCGCCGCGCGGCGGTGGATGCCGCGATCATGACCATGG
>JAAOZY010000272.1 GCA_012274205.1 Betaproteobacteria bacterium | reverse complement strand
GCCCATTGCGCGGTGGCGTTGGTGCCGGCGCCCCACCAGATGCGCTCGCGCAGGCCCTCGGAATAAGGCTCCAGGCGCAGCAGGCCGGGCGGGTTCGCAAACATCGGCCGCGGGCTGGGCTGGGCGAAGCCCTCGCCGCGCAGCACCTCGAGAAAAACCTCGGCGTGACGCCGCGCCAGGTCGGCATCGGTCATCCCCTCCGGCGGGGCGTAGCCGAAGTGGCGCCAGCCGTCGATCACTTGTTCTGGAGACCCTCGCGAGATGCCGAGCTGCAGGCGGCCGCCGGCGATGAGGTCGGCGCTGCCTGCGTCCTCCGCCATGTAGAGCGGGTTCTCGTAGCGCATGTCGATGACCGCGGTGCCGATCTCGATGCGCTTGGTGCGCGCGCCGACGGCGGCGAGCAGCGGGAACGGCGAGCCGAGCTGGCGGGCGAAGTGATGCACCCGGAAATAGGCCCCGTCCGCGCCGAGCTCCTCGGCCGCGACGGCCAACTCGATCGATTGCAGCAGGGCGTCGGACGCCGAGCGCGTCTGCGACTGCGGCGATGGGGTCCAGTGGCCGAAGGAGAGGAAGCCGATGTGTTTCATGGGTACTCGTTTATTCTGAAGCAGCGAGCGATCTAAGAAATTCGTGAATATTTCCGAGACCTAACGGTGTTTCGACCTGTTTCTGGCGATCCAAATAGCGGTTGTAGTCAGCCTCAATCAGTTCGACGCCTGCATCTGGCCCACCTTGTATGGCATACGATTCAATAATAGCAGGCTTTGAACACGTGATTTGTCTCCGGCCATCAACAAACAGGTCCTCGGCGGAGCGGGTGGAGAGAACATAGAAATTATAATCTGCAACGCGCGCACGCGAATAAAACGTCAGGGAGGAGATATTGGTCGGTGATCCCGGCAAGGGGATAAACTCAAGTCGAATATTTGAATCGGAATTTATCGAACTAAATATTGTTTCCTCGCGAGTTGTCTTCGCTAAGTCCGCAATACAAATTCGCACATCGTGCGTTCCGGCGACCTTTTGTAAAAGCCCGAGGAAGCTGGAAAGCTGAGACCAGCCACCACCCTTGTCGCCAAGATTGGCATTCAAATCGCCCGCCAGCGCTCTCCTGCCATCTACCCACACTTGGACGTCGACTTGGTCTCCGGCCAACAAGCTTCGCACTGTAGAGAACTGCCAGAGCGTCAACAAATCCAGCTTCTTTTCAAAATCCAATGCTAGGCGAAATCGTAACTTAGTGGAGTTTTTCGTTCCGATAAGGTGCAAAAAGGAGGTCGAAAATCGCAAGCTTTTCTGAGCGTCCGGCATATCGGGAGTAGAAAAGGAAAATATTTGGCCGGGGAGTGACAGGTTTTTGCCCGCTGCGCGCATGCGTATTTCGCACGTTCCTACCGGATTGGGAGAAACGACAATTCGGCCCTCGGTAATGTCGACTTGTGGTGTCGGATCTGGAATACCAAATCGTGCAGGCGTGAAAACAAACTGGGTGATCTTCAATCCGTCGCCAAGGCCGAGAAATCCGTCGGTAATTTCTTCAGCGGTCTTAGCCTGGACCGTAAGTTGACCAATGCCAGACCCCTCCTCATATCCTAAGGATTGGTAGTGAGACTTCTTCTTGGCTTCGTAATCATCTCCAACGGCTGAGATGCATTCCTGCATCCACTCTATAAGGTTTTTATGCTCATCGACTTTGCTGAACTTGATAGACACCCACCCTTGATGAAGCGGTGTAGCGGCATTGACTGCCTTGCGTACCGCCTCCAAGGTTTGGCGCATAAGCTGCTCCCAGAAATGCACCGCGTACGTGTTTATTAATTCGCCATTTTTATCAAACCGCAAAAGCACCACAAACCAAGGCTGACGCGATTGAGCAGCATTCAAGGCGTTTGAAAGCTTAATCCGGCAACTACGCCTGCTGGTCTTTGTCGATTTGACTTGAACATAAGCCGTGGGGGCCGGCGGGTGTGTATCCGCCGGCCCGGGATGCGGCGCTTTTGGAAACTCAACAAGGTAATCCCAGCCGCTCTCGTCCTCCTCGGCCTTGTGCGCAAGCGCGCCAGCACCAGAACAGAGCAAAGCAAAAAGGCGTTCCGCGTACTTTGGCAAACGCTTGACCATATACCTTGCTTTCCGAAGAGCGGCTTGCCCGTAAACCAGCCATAATAGCGCCTAGCCGAGTCGAACAATGCCGATTTCCGAATCCTTCACAGCAAGCCCGAATTGAGCGGCGCGAATTTCGGGATTGTACTCTCGGGCCGACACCGGCCCCCACATGTCGCTGCGCTCCATGCGGACTACGGCTGCATATTCCCGATATGAATTCGATCAGTCTTCAATCCGATAGCAGCATCAAAAATCCAGTCACCACAAGACCAAAGAACAGCACGTTCAGCGCAGTTGCAAAGCTATCAAACAACGAAAAGTATCCAAATATGAGCTGCATGGGCCATCTCCTCATAGACATCAGCAAGTAGCCCGGATGAGCGGAGCGAAATCCGATGTTTCCTCAGCTAGTATTCCACGAACACTCCAGGCTGATTGCCGCGGTTGGAGCAAATCCAGCAGCGGCCGGAGTACTTGCTGAACAGCAGCAACGACCCTGCATGCGGCTGTATGGCGGAAACCAAAAGGCTCTTAAAGATGGCCCCACTCATGGAAACTGGGCGCCGAATTAACATCGTCGTCTTGTGAGGCAGGAGATCAACCAGCAAGCCGCCGCGTTCCAAGTGGCGCGCGGCCCGTTTCACATTGTCTCCCAATGCCCTATTCGTCTCAAGGACGTATTCCCGATGGCTGTCCATGGGGTATCGTTTCCAATAATTGGCTTCTCACGGGCTCGCGCCTAACGAAGCTAGGTGCATTAACTTTAGAATGTGGCAAAAGTTTCATCAAAATACCGGCTATCGGTCTAAATCTACCGAGCCCGTAGGGCGGATTAGCGAACGGCGATAAGAGTAGCAAGTAGCCCGGATTGAGCTACGCGAAATCCGGGATTGGACGTTTTGGTTGCAACGCCGGTCCCGCATGTCGCTTTCGCTCCCTACGGGCTACGGGCTGCGGATTCTGACTTCGCCTGACCAGCCGACGATGGTACGATGCAGGTCAGGATGAACCTGCGACAGGAAACCCGCGACGCTCGGCGCGAGCGTCTGTATCGCGCCGCCGGTGAGGCGATCGTCCGCGCCTGCGAAACGGACGGCGATCCGCTGGCGCTGATGATCGCCGCGACTGGCGAAGAGGCCAGATACTGCGATCCCGTCATCCGCCAGCACCCGCTGTTTTTCGAGCTGCGCAAGAACTTCCTGATGCCGGAAGAACGTCTGCGCAAGCAACAGGAGGAACGCGACGCGGCGGCGGTCGCGGCCGAGCCCGGCCTCGTCGTCTGGGTGCGCCGGCAATTCGACGATTGGCGGCACGCCGCCTACCGCATCGACGACCTGGGCGGCCTGCATTGGTCGAGCATCAGCGGCGGGGTCCGGCACCGGGCGAACCGCGAATACCTGCACGCCTACGTGTGGTGCGACGGCATGGTCGCGGGCGAACTTGCACATTCCTGCCGCCACGGCCAAGGGCCGCATCGCATCAAGG
>JAAOZY010000271.1 GCA_012274205.1 Betaproteobacteria bacterium | reverse complement strand
TGCGCGCCTCGGCCTGCCGCTCATGATCAAGCCCGCCAACGAGGGCTCCAGCATCGGCATGAGCAAGGTGCGCGCGGCTGCCGCGATGGAAGAGGCCTATGCGCTCGCGGCGAACTACGACAGCGTGGTGCTCGCCGAGCAGTTCATCGAGGGCATAGAGCTCACCGCCGGCGTGCTCGGCGGCGAGGCGCTGCCGCTGATCAAGCTCGAGACGCCGCGCGATTTCTACGACTACGCGGCCAAGTACCTGGCCGACGACACGCGCTACATCATTCCCTGCGGCCTTGCGGCGGAGGCGGAGGTGGCGCTGCGGCGGCAGGTGCTTGGCGCATTCGGTGCGCTCGGCTGCCGCGGCTGGGGACGAGTCGACCTGATGCTCGATGCCGCCGGCAGGCCCTGGTTCATCGAGGTGAACACCTCGCCCGGGATGACCGACCATTCGCTGGTGCCGATGGCGGCGCGCCACGCCGGCCTGTCCTTCGAAGACCTGGTGCTGCGCATTCTGGAGCTGGCGCATGTGGGATAACGCCGACATGCTCAACGGCTGCGCCGACGCGCTGTATGCGCTCGCCGCGGGCGCGCTGGTCTTCGCCGGCGGCTACGCGCTGGTGCACACCTCGCTGCTGCCGCTGCGCCAGGTCACGCTGCAGGGCGAGCTGACGCATGTCACGCGCGCGCAGGCCGAGCACGCTGCGCGTGCGGGTGCCAGCGGCACCTTCCTGAGCGTAAACCTGGATGCGGTGCGCCGCGCATTCGAATCCCTGCCCTGGGTGCGCAAAGTCGAAGTGCGCCGCGTGTGGCCCGATCGCCTGCAGGTCTCGATAGAAGAGCAGGTGGCGCTGGCGCGCTGGGGCGTGGATGCGCAGACCGGGCGCCTGGTCAACACCTACGGCGAGGTATTCGAAGGCGAACTGCCGGACGCAGTGCGCCTGCCGCAATTCGCCGGGCCCAGCGGCAGCGCCGAGGACGTGACGCGCCGCTACGCCGCGTTTCGCCAGGCGCTCGCACCGCTGCGGCTCGAGCCGCAGCAGGTGCTGCTGTCGGCGCGCTATTCCTGGCAGCTGCGCCTGTCCAACGGGCTCAGGCTGGAACTCGGGCGCGACCAGCTCAAGGAACCAGTGCTGCAGCGGCTGGCGCGCTTCGTCGACCACTATGCGCAGACCTTGGGCAGCCTCAATCGGCGTTTCGACTATGTGGATCTGCGCTATCCCAGCGGATTCGCGTTGCGCGTGCCCGAACTCGCGCGTTCGGGTGCGGAAAAGGGCAAGGGCGTGCATCAAGACGACGTGAAACACGTTCGTAGCAGCGGAGACAAGGCATGAGCAAGGAAAGCAAGAACCTCGTCGTCGGGCTCGATATCGGCACCTCCAAGGTGGTGGCGATCGTCGCCGAGCTGCTGCCGGACAACCGGCTGAACATCATCGGCATGGGCGGGCACGAATCCAAGGGGCTGAAGAAAGGCGTGGTGGTCAACATCGAAGCCACGGTCAGCGCCATCCAGCGCGCGCTCGAGGAGGCCGAATTGATGGCCGACTGCAAGATCACGCGCGTATTCACCGGCATCGCCGGCAGCCACATCAAGAGCTTCAACTCGCGCGGCATGGTGGCGATCAAGGACAAGGAGGTGTCCGCGCTCGATGTGCAGCGCGTGATCGAGACCGCGCGCGCGCTGCCCATCCCCACCGATCAGCAGATCCTGCACATTCTCACCCAGCAGTTCATCGTCGACGGCCAGGACGGCGTGCGCGAGCCGCTCGGGATGAGCGGCGTGCGCCTGGAGGTGGAAGTGCACATCGTCACCGGCGCGGTGTCGGCGGCGCAGAACATCGTCAAGTGCGTGCGCCGCTGCGGCCTGGAGGTGAACGACCTGATCCTGCAGCCGCTAGCCTCGTCGATCGCGGTGCTCACCGACGATGAGAAAGAGCTGGGCGTGTGCCTGGTGGACATCGGCGGCGGCACCACCGACATCGCGATCTTCCGCGAAGGCGCGATCCGCCATACCGCGGTGATCCCGATCGCGGGCGACCAGATCACCAACGACATTGCGATGGCGCTGCGCACGCCGACCGCCGAGGCCGAGGAAATCAAGATCCGCAGCGGCTGTGCGCTGCGCCAGCTGGCCGACCCCGACGAGCTGGTGGAGGTGCCCGGCATCGGCGACCGCGGCTCGCGCCAGCTGTCGCGCCAGACCCTGGCCGAAGTGATCGAGCCGCGCGTGGAGGAGCTGTATTCGCTGATCCAGAAGGTGCTGCGCGAGTCCGGCTACGAGGAGCTGCTGTCCTCGGGCCTGGTGCTCACCGGCGGCTCCAGCGTGATGCGCGGCATGGTCGAGTTGGGCGAGGAGATTTTCCACATGCCGGTGCGCCTGGGCACGCCGCGCTATGCCGGCGGGCTGGCCGATGTGGTGAAGCACCCGCGCTATGCCACCGCCATCGGGCTGCTGATCGAGGGCCAGTCGCAGACGCAGCGCGGCATCCAGGCGCTGCAGGGAGCATCGTTCAGGCAGGTTTTTTCGCGTATGCGCGAATGGTTTCAAAGGAATTTCTAGGCGGCGGAAACTTCGGTTTCCGGCCGGAAATGGCAGTGAGTTCGCAGTTTGTTTTCTTAACTAAGACCCGGAAGGAGGCACTATGTTTGAAATCGTGGATGCACAGAACAACGGTACCGTGATCAAGGTGGTCGGCGTAGGCGGCGCCGGCGGCAATGCCGTCGATCACATGATCAGGAACACCGTGCAGGGCGTCGAATTCATCGCCATGAACACCGATGCCCAGGCGCTCGAGCACGGGCAATCGAAGAACCAGATCCAGCTCGGCGCGAGCGGACTCGGGGCGGGGGCCAAGCCCGAGGCCGGGCGCGCCGCCGCCCTGGAGGCGCGCGATCAGATCGAGGAGGCGCTGCATGGCGCTCACATGGTGTTCATCACCGCCGGCATGGGCGGCGGCACCGGCACCGGCGCCGCGCCGCTGGTGGCCGAAGTGGCGAAGCAGATGGGCATCCTGACGGTGGCGGTGGTCACCAAGCCCTTCACCTTCGAGGGCGTGAAGCGCATGCAGGCGGCCGAGGGCGGCATCGACGAGCTGGCGCAGAACGTGGATTCGGTGATCGTGATCCTCAACGAGAAGCTGGAAGAGGTGCTCGGCGAGGACGTATCGATGGAGGAGGCCTTCAGCGCCGCCGACAACGTGCTCAAGAACGCGGTGGCCGGCATCTCCGAGATCATCAACATCCGCGGACTCATCAACGTCGATTTCCAGGACGTAAAGACGGTCATGCACGAGCAGGGCATGGCGATGATGGGATCGGCCTCCGCATCCGGCATGGACCGCGCGCACATCGCCGCGGAGCAGGCGGTAGCCTGCCCGCTGCTGGAGGGCGTCAATCTGTCCGGCGCGCGCGGAGTGCTGGTCAACATCACCGCCGCCAGGTCCGGACTGAAGTTGCGCGAGACCAAGGAGGTGATGGAGACGATCCGCAGCTTCGCCGCCGAAGACGCTACCGTGATCCTGGGCGCCGTCTACGACGAGGACATGGGCGACGAGCTGCGCGTGACGGTGGTAGCGACCGGGCTCGGCCAGCCTGCCGCGATACGCCAGACCAAGCCGCAGCTGGTGGTGAAGAACGGCACCGACAACATGGCGGTGAGCGGTGTGGACTACGCGACGCTCGATGCGATGCCGGCGGTGATCCGCAAGAACCGCGCCTCGACCATCGAGGCGCTGCAGCAGAACGGGATGGACAAATACGACATCCCGGCGTTCCTGCGCAAGCAGGCGGATTAGAGCGCGCTGCCAGCGGGCGGGTCGCGCTCCGGGCCGCGCGACCCGCCCGGCAGTTATGATAAAATTCGTCTTTCAAAGCCGGGCAAGAACGCATTAGATGTTGAAGCAGCGCACGCTCAAGTCTGTCATACGCGCAACAGGCGTAGGGCTGCATTCGGGCGAGAAAGTGGAACTGACGCTGCGTCCGGCGCAAGCCAACACGGGCATCGTATTCCGCCGGCTGGACCTGCCACAGCCGGCCGATGTGCGGGCCGGCGCCTACAAAGTGGGCGACACGCGCCTGTGCAGCACACTGGAAGAGGGCGGTGTCAAGGTCGCCACGGTGGAGCACCTGATGTCGGCGTTCGCCGGGCTGGGCGTGGACAACGCCTATGTTGACCTGACCGGCGCGGAAGTGCCCATCATGGACGGCAGCGCCTCGCCATTCGTGTTTCTGCTGCAGTCGGCGGGAATCGTCGAGCAGGCCGTGGCCAAGCGCTTTATCCGCATCAGGAAGGCGGTGGAAGTCAGGGACGGCGACAAATGGGCGCGCTTCGAGCCCTACGCAGGCTTCAAGCTGACGTTTTCCATCGTGTTCAACCATCCGGTTTTCGACAAGTCCAGCCAGAAGGTGGTGGTCGATTTCGCCGAGACCTCCTATGTCAAGGAAGTCGCGCGTGCGCGCACTTTCGGTTTCATGCAGGACGTCGAGACGCTGCGCGCCAGCGGCCTCGCAATGGGCGGCAGCCTGGAAAACGCGGTCGTGATGGATGAATACCGGGTGCTGAATTCCGACGGTCTGCGCTACGCGGACGAGTTCGTGAAGCACAAGATCCTGGACGCGATCGGCGATTTGTACCTCCTCGGCCATCCGCTGATCGGGGCATTCAGTGCGCACAAGTCGGGCCATGGCCTGAACAACGCGCTGTTGCGCGCCACCCTGGCCGACGCCGGCGCCTGGGAGTACGCGAGCTTTGATCGCGCCGAGGACGCCCCGGCCGGCCTCACCCGCTTTCTCGCCCAAGCCGCCTGAGACCGCAGCGTCGGGCGCGCGCCGAGCTTGCCGCGGTAGATTCAGGGCTTATCGTTAGCACTTACTTCGCCTGGAGCCTCAGAGTCCTCGGCAGACGGTGCCTGCGCTTGTGCGCCATGGGCAGCCAGGCGCGACAGCGCCTGCTTGAGCGGCGATTCCGGTAGCCTGCTGGCCAAGGCGTCGAGGCTCTCCGCTCCGGCATGACTGAGCTGCGCATGCTCCGGTTTCGGTTCCTGCGCCGGCGCCTGCCGGGGTTGCACTTCGATGCGGATTCCGGTAACCTCCACCCCGCTTTTTGAAAAATCATTGACTAATCGCGGACTTAGCAATCTAAGCTTGGCTGCGATGGCGTTATTTTCGGCGAAGATAACGACTTTTTGCTGCTTATAATTGACTATGGCCGAAGATCGCGATAGTTGCTGCGGTACCAATCTGCTGTAGATGCGCCGCAATTCGATCAGACGCTCCGCCTGGGGTAACAAGCCCGCAATGCCTGCGGCAGAGTCCAGGTAGGCGCGAATGTTGTCGGATTGCATGGAGCTGTGTCTCGGAGGCGTTCGTGCATATTATTCTGGTATCGAACCGGCTGGCAACGGCCAAGTCGATTTCGCTGGATACGCGCCACCTGCTTCTGGGTGTGACCCTGCTGACGGCCGCCGTCATCGGCCTGTCCAGCTCCCTGTTCTATCTGGTGTTCCGCCACGCGGTCGATATCAAGCTGCCGCTGGTGCAGGAACTCGTGCTGTCGGCGCAGGCGCAGCAGAGCCTGCATGCCAAGGAGTTCATGCGCGAAAACCTGAATGCGATGGCCGTGCGCGTGGGGCAGATGCAGGCGCAGCTGGTGCGTCTGGACGCGCTGGGCGAGCGCGTGTCGGCGCTGGCGGGCGTGAAGCCGCAGGAATTCCGCATGGGCGAGATGCCCGGCCGCGGCGGCGCGCTGCCGACCGGCTTCCCGACGCAGGATCTTTCCCTGAACGATCTCACCGGGCAACTCGATGCGCTGTCCAAGCACATGGAGAATCGTTACGACTACATGGGCATACTGGAAAGCCGCCTGTTCGACGTCAGGGCGAAGAAGAAACTCATGCCGACGGTCAGGCCGGTCGACGTGGACTGGAATGCGTCGAGCTTCGGCTGGCGCATCGATCCCATTACCGGCCAGAACGCGATGCACGAAGGCATCGATTTCCTGGTGGAGCCGGGCACGCCGGTTCACGCGGCGGCCGGCGGCGTGGTGGTGGTCGCGCAGTTCCATCCCCAATACGGCTACATGATCGATGTCGACCATGGCAACGACTTCATCACGCGCTACGCGCACAACTCGAAGCTGCTGGTCAAGCCGGGCGACGTGGTGCAGCGCGGTGCGGAAATCGCACTGTCCGGATCGACTGGACGCTCTACTGGGCCGCATGTGCACTTCGAGGTGCGCTTTAAGGGCGTCGCGCAGAATCCCAACCGCTTCCTCCAGGTTTCCGCCGCTTCGGTCATGGCACGCCGATAAGAACGCCGCTTGCGCGGTCGCGGCAACGGCAATCACTCAGGAATTTCGGCGCGCGCGGGCGGGAAAATCTGCTCGCGTTTTCATTCGCGCACGCTGAATTGGCCGCCGGGCGCCGGGCTGCCGTAGCGGCCTGAAGACTGATTGCCCGGGGCGCCGTGATGCCCTATTCCAGCCGTTTTGGCCGGGGTAGGCATGGTAAAATTCGCGCTCTCTTCCGGATCATCCCCCACGCCTTTAATGTTCACCAGCATCCTTACCCGTGTTTTCGGCAGCCGCAACGACCGGCTGATCAAGCGCTACAACAAGTCGGTGCAGCGTATCAACGCACTCGAACCCGAAATCTCCGCACTGTCGGACGAGGCCCTGCGCGCCAAGACCGTGGAGTTCAGGGAGCGTCTGGACAAGGGTACGGAGCTGGACGAGTTGCTGCCGGAAGCCTTCGCGGTGGTGCGCGAGGCGAGCAAGCGCGTGCTCAATATGCGCCATTTTGACGTGCAGCTGATCGGCGGCATGATCCTGCATGCGGGCAAGATCGCGGAAATGCGCACCGGCGAAGGCAAGACGCTGGTCGCCACGCTGCCGGCCTACCTGAACGCGCTGCCGGGGACGGGCGTGCATATCGTGACGGTGAACGACTATCTCGCCAGCCGCGATTCCGATTGGATGGGGCGCGTCTATCGCTTCCTCGGACTCACCGTCGGAGTCAACCTGTCGCAGAGCGCCGCCGATGTGAAACAGCAGGCCTACGCCTCCGACATCACCTACGGCACCAACAACGAGTTCGGTTTCGACTATCTGCGCGACAACATGGCGATGCAGAAAGCCGACCGCTACCAGCGCCGCCTCAACTACGCCATCGTCGACGAGGTCGACTCGATCCTGATCGACGAGGCGCGCACGCCGCTGATCATCTCCGGCCAGGCCGAAGATCATACGGACATGTACTACCGCATGAACGAAGTGGCGCCGCTGATGACGCGCCAGCTCGAGGAGGATGGCCCGGGCGATTTCTCCCTCGACGAGAAATCGCGCCAGGTACTGCTGACCGAGGCGGGTCACGTGCATGCGGAGGAGCTGCTTGCGCGCGTCGGCCTGCTGCCCGAGGGACGCAGCCTGTACGAGCCGGCTTTCATCAACCTGATGCACCACCTGTACGCGGCGCTGCGCGCGCACCACCTGTTCCTGCGCGACACGCACTACGTGGTGCAGGAGGGCGAGGTCATCATCGTCGACGAGTTTACCGGGAGGCTGATGTCCGGGCGGCGCTGGTCGGACGGGCTGCACCAGGCGGTGGAGGCGAAGGAGAACGTCTCGATCCAGAACGAGAATCAGACCCTCGCGACCATCACCTTCCAGAATTATTTCCGCATGTACGCGAAGCTCGCCGGCATGACCGGAACGGCGGATACCGAGGCCTACGAATTCCAGGAGATCTACAGCCTGGAAACGCTGGTGGTGCCCACGCACAAGCCAATGGTGCGCGACGACCGCGAGGACCTGGTCTACCAGACGATCACGGAAAAGAACGACGCCATCATCGCGGCAATCAAACCTTGCTACGAGCATGACCAGCCGGTGCTGGTCGGCACCACCTCGATCGAGAATTCCGAACTGCTGTCGGGCATGCTGGAGAAGATCAAGCTGCCGCACCAGGTGCTCAACGCCAAGCAGCATGAGCGTGAGGCCCAGATCGTGGTGCAGGCCGGGCAGCCGAAGATGGTGACGATCGCCACCAACATGGCCGGCCGCGGCACCGACATCGTGCTCGGCGGCAATGTCGAGAAGACCATCGACATGCTGCGCGCCGACGACAGCGTGGACGAGGCGGAGAAAGAGCGCCGCATCGTCGTGCTGCGCGAGGAATGGCAGCAGCTGCACGCCAAGGTCATCGCGGCGGGCGGGCTGCACATTATCGGCACCGAGCGCCACGAGTCGCGCCGCATCGACAATCAACTGCGCGGCCGCTCCGGCCGTCAGGGCGATCCGGGCTCCTCGCGCTTCTACCTGTCGCTGGAGGATCCGCTGCTGCGCATCTTCGCCGGCGACCGGGTGAAGGCGATCATGCAGCGGCTGAAGATGCCCGAGGGCGAGGCGATCGAGAGCTCCTGGGTGTCGCGCTCGATCGAGTCGGCGCAGCGCAAGGTCGAGGCGCACAACTTCGACATCAGGAAACAGCTGCTCGAATACGACGACGTCGCCAACGACCAGCGCAAGGTGATCTACGAGCAGAGAAACGAGCTGCTCGAAAGCGCGGACGTCAGCGAAACCATCACCTCGCTGCGCCAGGGCGTGGTGAGCGACATCTTCCGCGCCCACATTCCGGCGGAGAGCGTGGAGGAGCAGTGGGATGTGCCCGGATTGGAGAAGGCACTCCAGGCGGAACTGCAGTTCGCGGTTCCGTTGACATCCTGGCTCGACGCCGACCCGAATCTGGACGACCAGGCGCTGCTGGAAAAGACGGTGCTCGAAGCCGATCGCCTGTACCAGGAAAAATTCGCGCTCGCACCCGCCGAGGCCCTGCACCAGTACGAGAGCTGGGTCATGCTCACCAACCTGGACCAGCATTGGCGCGAGCACCTGGCGGCGCTCGACCACCTGCGCCAGGGCATACACCTGCGCGGTTACGCGCAGAAGAATCCGAAGCAGGAGTACAAGCGCGAGGCGTTCGAGCTGTTCTCGGGCATGCTCGAAAGCGTCAAGCTCGAGGTCACCAAGACGCTGTCCGCGGTGCAGGTGAGTTCAGAGACGGAACTGGCGGAGGCTGCGGCGGAGTCCGCGCCTGCCGTGGAGAACGTCAAGTACCAGCATGCAGGCTACGATGAGGCGCTGGCCGCCGAGGCGGGCGAAGAGAAGGCGAAGGAGCAGCGGCCATTCGTGCGTGAAATGGGCAAGATCGGGCGCAACGATCCCTGCCCCTGCGGTTCGGGCAAAAAGTACAAGCAGTGCCACGGGAAGTTGAGCTAGAGCGGAGCCCGCCATGGCCGTGAATCTTGCCGCGACCAAGCCTGAAGATCTGCTGCCGGTAAAAGGAGTGGAGCTGGGCGTGGCCGAGGCCGGCGTGCGCAAGGCCGGACGCAAGGATCTGCTGATCATGCGCCTGGCCGAAGGCGCAAACGTCGCCGGGGTATTCACCCAAAATCGCTTTTGCGCAGCGCCCGTGATCGTGTGCAAGGAAAATCTGGCGCGCGCGCGGCCGCCGCGCGCGCTGCTGATCAACACCGGCAACGCCAACGC
>JAAOZY010000270.1 GCA_012274205.1 Betaproteobacteria bacterium | reverse complement strand
GCGACAGATCGGCCGCGGGGATGATGCATTCCGCCACCGAAACGCCGTAGTTGGGCACGAAGGCGAGCTTCAGCCTGCCGCGCACGCGCACGTCGTTATTGACGATTTCGGCCACGTCGTTGATCAGCTTGATGATCAGCTTGGCCATGGCATAGCCCGGCGCCGCCTTGCCGCCGAAGATCACGGTGCGCGGCACGCTGTCGCGCTGCGGGTCGTCGCACAGACGCTTGTACAGGGTCACGACATGCAGCAGATTGAGCAGCTGGCGCTTGTATTCGTGGATGCGCTTGACCTGCACGTCGAACAGCGAATCGGCATTGAGATCGATGCCGAGGCTGCGCTTGAGCTCCGCCGCGAGGCCGTGCTTGTTGGCGCGCTTCACCGCGGCGAATGCCGCGCGAAAGCGCGCGTCCTCGGCCAGCGGAATCAGGCGCCGCAGCAGGCCGAGGTCCTTGAGCCAGCCGTCGCCGATGTGCCCGGTGATCAGATGCGCGAGCCCCGGGTTGGCCTGGTTGAGCCAGCGGCGCGGCGTGATGCCGTTGGTCAGGTTGATGATCTTGCCCGGGAAATAGCGCTCGAAATCGGCGAATATGGTGTGCTTCATCAGTTCGGTGTGCACCTGCGCCACGCCGTTGACCTTGTGGCTGCCGACCACCGCAAGGTGCGCCATGCGCACGCGCTTGCCGCCGTCTTCATCGATGATCGACATGCGCCGCAGCAGCGCGTTGTCGCCGGGAAAACTGTGCATCACTCCTTTGAGAAAGAGCAGATTGATCTCGTAGATGATCTGCAGGTGGCGCGGCAGCAGCTCCTCGAACATCGCCACCGGCCAGGTTTCCAGCGCTTCCGACATCAGCGTATGGTTGGTATAGGAGAAGGTGCGCCTGCTGATGTCCCAGGCCTTGTCCCAGTCAAGATGGTTCACATCGACCAGGATGCGCATCAGCTCCGGAATGGCGATCGAGGGGTGGGTGTCGTTGAGCTGGATCGCAACCTTGTCCGGCAGCGCGTCGAAGCCTTCGTGGAGCTTGCTGTAGCGGTAGAGGATGTCCTGCAGCGAGGCGCTGACGAAAAAGTACTGCTGCTTCAGGCGCAGCTCGCGGCCCATGATGGTGGAGTCCTCCGGATAGAGCACTTTGGACAGGTTTTCCGACTCGTTCTTGTCCTCCACCGCTTTGATGTAATTGCCTTCGTTGAAGTACTTGAGGTTGAAGTCGCGCGAGGCCTTCGCTGCCCACAGGCGCATGTTGTTTGCGGTGGAAGTGGCAAAGCCGGGGATCGGCGTGTCATACGCCATCGCCATCACGTCCTCGGTGTCCACCCAATGGTGGCGCTGCACGCCGTCCTCGTCGGAGAACTCCACCACGCGCCCGCCGTACTTGACGTGGTAGAGCACTTCCGGGCGCGGGAATTCCCAGGGATTGCCGTAGCGCAGCCAGTTGTCCGGATGCTCCACCTGGCGCCCGCCCTCGATGCGCTGCGAGAACATGCCGTACTCGTAGCGGATGCCGTAGCCGAAGCCGGGCAGGTTCAGTGTCGCCATCGAATCCAGAAAGCAGGCCGCAAGCCGCCCCAGGCCGCCGTTGCCCAGCGCCGCATCGGGCTCCATTTCGCGCACCTGGCGCAGGTCGACCCCGTTCTGGCGCAGCGCCTCGGCGCACGCCTCCTCGAAACCGAGGTTGAGCAGGCTGTTCATGAGGGTGCGCCCCATGAGGAATTCCATCGACAGGTAATACACCCGCTTCGCGTCGGCGACGTAGTAGCTGCGCATGGTTTCCATCCAGCGCTCGATCAACCGGTCGCGCGTCATGAACGCGGTGGCGTGGAACCAGTCGCGCGCGGTCGCAGTGATGTCGTCCTTGCCCACCGAAAACACCAGGCGGTTGACGACGGACTTGCTCACCGAATCGACGTCGACGCCGGCGAGCTGATGGTTGATGAGGGGTTTCCGCGGCTGCGAGGTCACAATAGCCTCCAATCGGCAGGCCGATAAGCACTCATTGCAAAATGACCGGTTATTCCCGTCACGCTCCCTTGTTCCCGAGTGTAGCAAAATGTCTCTGCTTGCGCCCCGAGTGCTGGCGCCCAGGATCGCCATCGCCGGCCTTCGGCTGGTCACCGGGCTGCAGTTCACAGGGTTTGGCGCCGCGGCGCGGAATGCTATAGTGATCGGCAATGGAATCTTGGCGAGGAACCATGAAACCCGGAAGCGCAATTGCGGCGCCCGACCAGGGCGTTGTCCTGTCGCGGCGCGATTTTCTCAAGGTCGGAGCAGGCTTTTCGGCGGCGCTGGCCTGTGCCGGCGCGCTCAGCATGCTCAGCGGCTGCGGCGAATCGGCAAAAGCGCCCGCAGGGAATTTTGCCTATCTGCGCGAAAGCGACATCGAGCTGTTCAGCGCCCTGGCCCCGGCCGTGGTGCTCGACCTGGCGCAATTGGACCCGGCCGCGCGCGGCGCGCGTCTTGGCCACGTCCTGCAAAGGATAGACGCAACCTGCAAAGCTCTGGACCTGGGCAGCCGGCAGGAATTGCGCAAACTGCTGGACCTGCTCGCGCTTGCGCCCCTGCGCTACCTTCTTGCCGGAGTCGGTGCCTGGAACGAAGCCGGCATTGAAACACTGCAGAATTTTCTGGCGCGCTGGCGCGGCAGCCGCTTCGCCACGCTGAATGCGGGAGGCAATGTACTGGTCAAGCTGGTCGCGACCAGCTATTACATCCTGCCCGCGAGCTGGCCCGCGTCCGGCTATCCCGGACCGCTTGAGAGCATGTACAAAGCCGTCAACTCCTGAAAGCCCGACATGGCAATTCCTGATATCTACACCGCCGGCATCGCGTCCGGCTGGAACATCATCGATGCCTCCAAGCTGAGCGCGCCGCAGACGCTCGAAGCCGACGTCGCCATCATCGGCAGCGGCGCAGGCGGCGGCGTCGCCGCCGAAATCCTCAGCCTGGCCGGCCTCAAGGTGCTGTTGCTTGAAGAGGGGCCGCTGAGAACCTCGGACAGCTTCAAGGACATGGACGAGGCGCGCGCCTATGCCGATTTGTACCAGGAGTCGGCGGGACGCGCGACCTCCGACGGCGCCATCGCCGTGCTGCAGGGGCGCGCCGTCGGCGGCACCACCACGGTGAACTGGACGTCGAGCTTTCGCACGCCGGCGCCGACGCTGCAGCATTGGGCGGCACAGTACGAGGTCACAGGCCACGGCATCGAGGACATGGCGCCGTGGTTCGCAAAGATGGAACAGCGGCTGAACATCGCACCCTGGGCAATGGCGCCAAATGCCAACAACAGCGTATTGAAGCGCGGCTGCGACGCCCTGGGCTGGGATTCGCATGTCATCCCGCGTAACGTCAAGGATTGCTGGGATTCCGGCTATTGCGGCTTCGGCTGCCCGGTCAATGCCAAGCAGTCGATGCTGGTATCGACCATCCCGGTGGCGCTGCAGAACGGCGCGACCCTGGTGCATCGCCTGCGCGTGCGGCAGTTGCAGCATGCGGGCGGCAAAATCAGCGGCGCCGTCGGCGAAGCGCTGGGGAGCGACGGCCGCACGCCGAGCGGCGTGAGCGTGACCATCAAGGCCCGGCATTTCGTCGCGTCCGGCGGCGCGATCAACACCCCGGCGCTGCTGCTGCGTTCGCAGCTTCCCGATCCGAATCAGCGCCTGGGCAAGCGCACGCTGATCCACCCGGTGGTGCTCACGCTGGCGCTGATGCCCGAGCGCGTCGACGGCTATTACGGCACGCCGCAGTCGATCGCTTCGGATCATTTCCAGTGGAAGGATGGCGCGACCGGCCCGATGGGCTACAAGCTTGAGGTGCCGCCGATGTTTCCGGGAATCAGCGCGGGCGTGGTCGGCAGTTTCGGCGAGGCCCTGCGCCGGGACATGGCGGTGCTGCCGAACACCAACGCGCTGCTCGCGCTGCTGCGCGACGGTTTCGTTCCGCAGAGCGAGGGCGGCAGCGTGCGCCTCGCCGCCGACGGCAGCCCGCTGCTCGACTACGAGCTCACGGACTACGTCTGGGAGGGTGCGCGCCGCGCCTATCTGAGCATGGCCGAAGTGCAGTTCGCGGCGGGCGCAAAGCAGGTGCGCCCGGCACACGTCGATGCGCCCTATTACGGCAGCTGGAATGAGGCCAAACGCGGGATTGCCGAGTTGCCGCTGAAGAAATTTCGCGCCGCCCTGTTTACGGCGCACCTCATGGGCGGCTGCGGCATGAGCGAGAACCCGGCGCATGGCGTGGTCAACAGCCGCGGCCGGCATCATCAGATTGCGAATCTTTCGGTCATGGACGGTTCGGTCTTCCCGACCAGTATCGGCGCCAATCCGCAACTCTCGATCTACGCGCTTAGTGCGCAGAACGCGAGCGCGCTGGCGCAAGAGCTGCATACCTGAACGACCGATTCAGCATTGCGGGAATCGACTTTCGACCCGTCGCGGCAAGGGGGGCGGCTGCGCCGGGTTTCGCAACACGCAGCTATTCGCGGTCCAGGTCGAACGGATAGCGGTGTTTCGCGAACAGGCGCTCGAGAATAAGCGTCTCGCGCTCGCGGATGATCTCGAGGAATTCGGCCGCCCCGTGCATATGGCGAAACGCATGGAAGCCGCGGTCGAGGAAATGGTGCAACTCGCCCATGTGCGCCGCATAGGCCGGAGCCTTGATCAACGCGATTGCGACCCTGAGCAGCGGTTTCCTGGTGATGTCGTCGACGGCAGCGCCGATTTGCACTATCAGCTCGATCTGCTGCTCGCGTCCGCGGCGGTTGTCGCAGCTGCGATACGCCCTCGCGTAGGCTGCTTCGCTGATGTCGGCGTCGGCCGCTTGTCCCGCCGCGAGCAGGGCGTGCACCATGGCGCAGTCGAGCGACTCGGACAGCAGGTCGAGTTCGACGCCGACGCCGAGAGTATGAATCGCCGAGGCGGGGAGGATTTTCGTGATCACCGGCAGCAGGCGCTCCAGCACCTCATCGCGCTCGCTGAAGTCCTTCGGCCCGTACAGGTCGGAAAGAAAGTACTCCGCCGCCGGGCGGTAACGATCGCTCGCCAGAAGGTCCGCGTAGGTGCGCTCGAAGCGCGCCGCCTGCCAGCCGCGCAAGCGCATGCGCAACGCCGCTTGCTTGCCGGTCAGCGCCGAAGCGCCGCGCAACTCCCGCACGCCGACGAGGTGGGAGCGCAACAGCGCCCCCTGCATTTCCTTGTTCGCAGCCGCTTCGGGTAATTTCATTGTGCGCCTCTTGTTTATTCTTGGCGCAATTCGGCTTTATTGCAACGGCCGCGCTGACGATTAGAGGAAAAGCTCTAGGCTGCAGATTTACAATCAAAGCGAGACAGATCATGCGAACACGCCGGAGACTCTGACTTATGCTGGCCCGCACCTACCGTCGCGCTCTGCTCATCGAGTTGCTGATCTACCTTGCCGCCGGCTGCGGCCTGATCAGGTTCGCAGGCTGGACTTGGCAGGCTGCGATGCCGGCGACCTTACTGTTTGCTCTGGCTTTGCGCGCCCTGGGCATAGGCGCAAGCCTCATTATTGCCGGCCACTACGCCAGTCCGGCGCCGTCCGAACACCGGCTGAACCTGATCCGACAGCTGGGACTGTTCCTGTCCGAGCTCGGCGCCTATATCGTGATTTTCAATCTGTACCACCCGTTCGAGGAATTGCTCGCGGGCGAGGAGAAGCTGCGGCCCGCCCCGCCAGGGCGTCTGCCGGTATTGCTGCTGCACGGATACGCGTGCAACCGCGGCGTCATGCTCCCGCTCAGGCGTTACCTGCAGGCCCGCGGCATCAACGCCTACAGCTACAACCTGGAGCCGGCGTACGCCGACATCGATGCCTATGCCGACGCTCTCGCCCGGCGCATTGGGGAAATCCGCATTGCCAGTGGCGCCGGCAAGCTGATCATCGTCGCCCACAGCATGGGCGGGCTCGCCGCGCGCGCCTATCTGCGCAAATACGGCCCAGGCCATGTAGCCAAACTGATCACACTGGGCACGCCGCATCAGGGCACGGTGACGGCGCGGCTGGCCGCGGGGAAAAATGGCCGCCAGATGGTGCCCGGCAACGCCTGGCTGCAGCGCCTCAACGAGGCTGCCCCGGCCGTGCCCATGGTCTCGGTGTTCAGCTATCAGGACAACTTTGTCGTGCCGCAGCTGAGCGCCGCTCTTGCCGGCGCGAAGCTCGTTCCCCTGTCCGGAATCGGCCACCTGGGCATGCCGTTCTCGCGGCGCGTCCGGGAAATCGTCGCGCAGGAACTGATCGCCGCCGGCGCCTGAAAGTCTGTTGCATTATGAGGGGATACCTCCCCTCATACTCCCCTAAGTCAGGCGTTGCAAATTCGCTTTGCAACGGGTTCTAGGCCAGCCCGTCATGCCGCGATCAGAAATGAATGCCGCGCATGAGCTGCGAGAACGCGATCTGGTCCGCGGTCTGCGGCGGCGCGGCGCCGTCCTTCTTCCCCGCCGCGGCGTTCGATTCCGGGAACATGCGAAAGCTCGTGTTCATGATGATCTGCGCCACGCGCGGCAGCAGTGCGTGCAACACCTCGCCGAAGACACCGAGGCGCGTGGCAATGCGCATCGGCGCATGGACGATGCCATCGACGATCATGTCGGCCGCTTCCTCCGGCTTCATAACCGGCATGTTCTGGTAGAGCTTGGTCGGTGCGATCATCGGCGTCTTCACCAGCGGCATGCTGATGGTGGTGAACTTGACCCCGGTGTCCGCATATTCGGATGCGGCGCAGCGCGAAAACGCGTCCATGGCCGCCTTCGAGGCAATATATGCCGAGAAGCGCGGCGCGTTGGTCAGCACGCCAATCGAAGAAATATTGATGACATGGCCGCGGCGCCGGGCCGCCATGGACGGCAGCAGCGCGAGCGTCAGGCGCAGCGCGCCGAAATAATTGACCTGCATGGTGCGCTCGAAGTCGTGAAGGCGCTCGTACGAAGACTCGATCGCGCGCCGGATCGAACGTCCGGCATTGTTCACCAGGATATCCACCTGGCCGTGTTCCTTCAACACGGTTGCGACGAGCTCGGTGCACTGCTTCTCGTCGCTGATGTCCGCCTGGTAGGCGTGCACCTCGCCATGCGCCTCGATCTCCTTCTTCGCCTCGGCGAGCTTCTGCGGGTCGCGCGCGACGATCAGCACCTTGGCGCCGGCGCTGGCGATCTTTTTGGCGGCGGCCAGGCCGATGCCGGAGGATCCGCCGGTGATCAGCACCACGCGGCCGCGCACCTTGCCCTTCAGCGTGCGATCGATCTGCAGATCGGGGTCGAGCTTGCGTTCCCAGTAGTCCCACAGGTGCCAGGCGTAAGTCTCGAGCCGCGGCACCTCGATGCCGCTGCCTTCGAGCGCCCGCTCGGCCTGGCGGCAATCGAAGCGCGTCGGATAGTTGACGAAGTTCATGATGTCCTCGGGCAGGCCGAGGTCCTTCATCACCGCATCGCGGATGCGGCGCACCGGCGTGAGGCTCATCATGGCCCTTCTGACGCCCTTGGGGATAAAGCCGAACAGCGCGGCATTCACGAACATCGCCATCGTCGGCGCATGCGCCGCCTTGGCGATGGCATTGAGCACTTCGCCGACCCGCAACGGTTGCGGATCGACCAGGTGAAAGCACTTGCCGTCATGCCCTTTTGCGTGGGCAATGTGGTCCATGGCGTTCACCACAAAATCCACCGGTACAATGTTGATGCGCCCGCCTTCGATGC